>JANOGZ010000143.1:0-5256 GCA_031406255.1 Pyrinomonadaceae bacterium
TCCCCGTCGGTTCGCCGCCGTATATTCCGCGTTGCTTGAGCATGGTCTGGGCTTGTTTGATCTGCTCCTTGCTGGCGCGAAAGACAGGCCCCCGTTTCTTGCCCGTTTTTAAACCGGAGCTGGCGTTGAGGTTTGCGTCGGCACCGTCCTGCACGGCCAACGCGGGCGTAAAAGTAAGCAAAAGTGTGAATATAAGGGTGAGGACTTTTTTCATTTTTATCTCCTTCAAAGTGTGGCGGCGCGCTCGGTGAGGACGCACCCGGTGAGTTACATTGAACAGATCGCCAGGCAGGGCCTTAGGTTATAAACTGCGTGGTTAGTACAATTACCAAAGCAATTTAGATTCCCCTCACAAAGCTTTCGAGAGACCTCAATGAGTTAAGAGCGCCGGCTAGTGATAATCGGTGCTTGGTATATGCCAAGACCGATACGCTCTTTCGAACGGCTCCCCCTAGCGATCAAACATTGCGCCTTTAGCAATCCCATTTGTAGCCTACTGCGAGAGAAGCCCGATGACAATCGGGTTTTGTTAGCTGATTTTGCTATCTGTTGGCCATTTTTACCTTCCTCGTTCGCATTAGGGTCTCAGCACGAAGATTAGCGGCCGCCGGATTCTATTGCCAAGCCGTTTCCTGACAATGATTTAAGCCCTCCGGTTAATTGTTGTATAAATGTGTTGAAGTGGTTTAAACAATGTGTTATGTTATCCGGGCGTTCTTCGAGAGCGCTCCGTTGAAGCTCACTAGAGTAATACTCTTCCCCAAATATCCCCCTTTACGGCTCGGTCGTATGACCGATCGCGAGTATTGACTCTTTCGGCAGTAATCTCAATTGAAAAGCCTGGTAACAGCTATGAGAAAGTTCCCCATTGCCTGCGCGCTCGTGCTTCTCAGCGCGGCTTCCACCTTTGCCCAAGCGGGTCGTCCCTATCGTTACGACAATTTCGATATTGGTACGGGAGTCCAGATCGAGAACGTACCGACGACGGCCCAGTTACCGTCCAACAAGGTGCGTCTGAATGCCAAGCCCGTGAATACAGAAGCACTAGGCACGCGGCCCAAACAGCTCATCTACGCGCGTCCGCGGGGCATCGTCATGACGAACAGCAAATCGCTCGACGGTTTTACGACGGGTGACGCGAAGGTAGATTCGTTTATCGTCGAATCAGGGACGCGCAATGGAGTTGACCCGGTTCTTCTCTACGCCATCATGCACCGCGAGTCTGCTTTCAAACAGCGCGCCGTTTCGTACAAAGGCGCGCGGGGCTTGATGCAATTGATGCCTGCGACAGCAGCGCGCTTCGGCGTCAACAATATTTTCGACCCCCGGCAGAATATCGAAGGTGGCACGCGTTACATGCGCTTCCTGTTAAACTTTTTCGGCGGAGATGTAGATCTGGCGCTGGCCGGTTACAATGCGGGCGAAGGGGCTGTATTGAAGTATAACCGTAGCGTTCCGCCTTATCGCGAGACGCAGGAATATGTACGCCGCATCACCCAGCGCTACTCATTGATGCGAGACCCACAAACAGCGCGCAAGGCCGCGGCCGTGACATCGACGCAGGTCGTCCAGATCGAAGCCGCCGAGCCGCCCGAAAAGGTCTACGAACGTAATGTCTTCGCCGTGCGTTTGCCGGATGGGAAACTCCGGCTCGTTAGCCAGTAAGCTGTACATCAACACTTTGCGCTAAGGATGGGGTGGATCGTCAAGATCCACCCCGTTTCTGTTTCAGCGCACAAACTATTTATGTATGATTAGCTTGAGAGTCATTCGCTTCGACGCGCCGAGAATTTCGCGAAAACTCCGCTCGACCGCAGCGGATTGAGTATTAGGCTTGATGTGGTACCGGTAATCCAGTAAGTGTTCACTAGCGTGAGGTGCATTGAATGTACTGCATGAATTGCGGCGCTATGCTACCCGCGGAGTCTCGCTTCTGCGCCCAGTGCGGCGCACGCGCTGACGCTGAGGCGACACGTATCGCGGCACGCTCCGAGCCCGATCTTCAAAACGGTGATAGTGAGACAACCGACATCGAACGCGTCATCTTTCGAGTGCGTCCGACACTCCTATTTATCGGTCTAGGCTACGCCGCCGCCGCCCTGGGTGCGATAGTGCTAACGATTCTTCTGGCCTACGCGCAACTGCTATCAGCGAATATCTCCGTCCTTGTCGCGCTTCCGATTCTCCTTATTCCGGCCTTCTATCATCTGAAGCGACACACCGTCAGCTACACTTTAACCGACTCAAAAATTGAAATCGCAGAGGGCATATTAGTGCGCACGACGCGCAACCTTCCTTTGCGTAACATACAGAACGTAACGGTCACGGCAGGTCTCCTGGAGCGACTGCTCGGTTTCGGCAGTGTCCTGATAGACGACGCGAGCGAGCAGGCTGGCGCGACCGTTTTGCACAACATTCCGGAGCCGCGTCGTCATGCTGAATTTCTGCTGCGGGAACTGCGCCGCTGGCGCTAAAGTACGCCCGCCCTTTATTATCTATACGACACAACGGCGGGTCCACCGGCCGTCATCAAAAGCGAGATCGCCTGTGTTTGTTAGTCTATGAGTTTGCTTCTTTAATTCTGAGAGGTTTTACCTTGCGCTGCTTGCCTCTATTAAAAACGCTTTCCGTCCGTTCGCTTTTGCTGCTTCTACTTTTCATTCCGGCCGTAGCCCAAGTCGCGTCTGATGCGGCCCTGAAGCGGTTACCCGACCGCATCGGAAGTTTTCGTGCTCAGGGCACGGCGCAGCCGCTTGTCCACAACACATTTAAGCCGGAAGATTATGGTGTGGTCTCCTCCGCGAGGCGGTCATACGTTGCTCCCGGCGGTGAGGCGTTCGGCGTAACTCTTATCAGGACGGTCTCAAACTCAGGTGCTTATGCGCTTTTGCGTTCTTCCGCAGGAGGAACGGTGCCTTCTCAGGGAACAAAGATCAGGGGCACAGGAGCGGTTGGTGTTATCACGGCCGAGGGTGCCAGATTCTACAAAGGCAGAAGCCTTGTTATCCTGGATAATGCAAACGGACGGGCAGATGAGAGTGCGCTGTCCGCTTTTGCCAAATCCTTTGCAGAGATGCTTGATGGTGCAGCGGGAGAGATACCGATCCTTGTCGAACACTTACCCCGGTGGGAAACAGTCGAGGAAAGCGCAGGCTATGCCGTAAGTTTGCCAGCTCTGCAGGAGGCCGCGGGTAACAGACCTGTGCTTGAAGCTGTCTCCTTCGATGGCGGTGCCGAAGCCGTCACGGCCCGCTATGATGGAGCGCGCCTGGTCATCGTTGAGTTTACTACGCCGCAGTATGCGGCAGATAATGATGCACACATCGCGCAACGCATCGAGCAACTGCGCGGCGAGGGACAGCCGATACCTTCCGCTTATCGTCGCGTCGGCAATTATGCGGTTTTTGTCTTTGATGCACCAGACGAACAGGTGGCGAAGCAACTGATTGATGGCGTTCATTACGAAAAGGAGGTTCGGTGGCTCGGGGACAACCCGCGCGCGCTACAGCGCGCGGAGAGAGCCTACGGCCTCATGACACTGAGCGTATTGATCAATACAGTCAAAGCAACCAGTCTCGGCCTGTTATTGAGTATAGGGCTCGGTGGGCTCCTCGGCGGCATCGTCTTTCTTCGCCGCCGCGCACGGGCACTTGCGACCGAGGGTTATTCTGATGCGGGTGGCATGGTGCGTCTTAATATTGATGATCTTAGCGCTCAGCACAATCCCGCCAAATTACTCGGCAAGGGTGATGGCTAGGGAATATGCTTTGGGACAAATCAAAAAGCGGTGGGAAATTACTCCCACCGCTTTTTGACTTAATCTTTCAAGATAAAAATTGCGGGTTGCTGGCCTGCCTGCAGGGTTCCCCCAAAGCCTCTACAGGACGCTGTCCAGCAACCCGACAACCAATGCCCTTTGACTGCTTGTAGGATCGACTCCGTTCCCCCGAAGAGCCGTTCCTAAAAAGTGAGAGATAGCCTCCCCCAAAGCTGTCACTCACTGCCGTCTCCGAGCCCGACCCGATAACTACCTCTATTTATCCCCCTTAATTAGCCACTGCCTACGTTTGCAACGACCGTGCCATAGGGGGAGTGCCTCTCAGGCACGATCGTAAATATCTAATAAGCCTTGTAAAAACGCCGCTTTTGTTATTAACCGCCCTCCCCGCCTGATGAATGCCGCATACTAGACTTGTATTTTTTTTGTACACCCCGGGGTGTACGATTGAATTAAAAGCATTCACCAAATTGTCAATCGCTTACTCTGATGTCACTCAGTTGAGCCAATATGAGCAATTAAGCTCCGATAATCTTTAATTCAAATGAAGGACCGACGACACCGACCGTGTCACCACGATGATTTCTGATAGGAAAACTAGCATACGGCTCAAGCGAGGCTCTATCTGTTGGACGAAGTACACCGAGTTGTCGTAAAGATTCGATAACCACGGTCGGGCGGGCGCGACGGTCTTCACCGTCTTCAATTTTGAGCGCCAGTCCGAGTCCGCGGGGCCATTCCTCGCAAGGTAACACGCCCGCCGTATAAACTCCTTCAGCTCCGACCTTTGAGATCAAACGGCCGCGCGCCGCACGCATCAACTCTGTATCCAGGCGTTCCTTCGTCCCGCCGACCAACTCCGGATAAGCTAATATGGAGTTCGTGATTCGCTTACATGCTTCGCGTGTCGCGCTATCAAAGTCGGCCGGGGGCGCAACAAGGCGCGCATACATCAGTGCCATCGCGCGTACCGTGACTCCAAAAACGGGCACGCCGCAACCGTCCACACCAACGGCGATATCTTCGACCGCAACGCCGGAGAACTGTGAAATAGTCTGCACGATGGTGAGTTGCACGGGGTTATCCGGCTGATCGTAAGTATCAATCGGCGCGCCCAGATGTAGCGCGAGCGCAAGCATGCCCGTATGTTTACCCGAACAATTATTCTGTAAAACATCGGGTGGCGCGCCCCGCTCGCGTAGTTCCCGCGTCGCCTCCGGGCTGAACGGCTCGTGAATACCGCATTTCAGGGCGTTTTTGCCGAGTCCGATCTTCCGGAGCATGCCGGCCACGGTCTCCGTATGAAGCGACTCCCCGCTATGCGAGCCACAGGCGACAGCTATCTCTCGCTCGGAAAACTGGAAGCGGTCGGCCGCACCTGAGGCGACGAGCGGAATGGCCTGGTGCGGTTTGGCGGATGAGCGCAAATACGTGAGGGTTTCGGGCGCGCCGAGGCTGGCTACTATTACTCCATCGCC
>JANOGZ010000149.1:0-1154 GCA_031406255.1 Pyrinomonadaceae bacterium
AGATAGATACCTCAAACGGGTCAGGCAGCGGCAGCACCCGCCCGCTACCCGGAGGGCGGTACTGACACACTCGTCGAGCGCGCGATGCTCATGTCTTCGGTCTCACCTACTTGCATACTGCGATAAATCGGTGAGCGTCCGTGATAGCGGCGAGTCCGGTGAGGTCGTGTTGGTGGGCCGGATCAGTCGCGCGCACGCGCTGACCCGGCCGCCTCGTTACATCTTCCTGGCGATGTAATAATAATTATGCAGTTGGGTAAACCACTGGTTCGACCAGTGAGACTTGATGAGCTTTGAGCGATCCGGCAGTAAGATTCCCCATTAGGTGGCTTGGTGGCTACAACCTAAGGAGAACCTTACATGACCGGATCATTCCAGAGCTTGTCCCATTCGAAATGGGATTGCAAGTACCATCTTGTTTTCATTCCCAAACGACGCCGCAAGGCGGTGTTTGGGAATATCCGCAAACACTTGGGCCGCATCTTTCATGAACTGGCACGGCAGAAAGAATGCACGATCATCGAAGGACATTTGATGCCAGATCACGTCCACATCTGCATCCAGATTCCGCCGAAGTATGCGGTCGCCTCGGTGATCGGCTTCCTCAAGGGCAAGAGCGCGATTGCGATTGCCCGGCAATTCAGCGGGCGCGAGCGCAATTACACGGGGGAACATTTCTGGGCGCGGGGCTACTGCGTCTCGACCGTCGGCTATGAAGAAGAGAAGGTGCGCGCCTACATCCGCGAGCAGGAGGGCAGTGACGGAGAAGGGCAGTTCTAGTCGCCGCCATAAGTGCGTTGAGAGTCAAAGATCAACGTAGATGAGGCCGACCACCTTTGAGGTGGTCACATTCACCAAGCCACCGCCTTTGGCGGGGGTGTCTGACTTTTCATCGACACTCTTCCGAGGATGGCACAGGACTTGGCCTGATGATTATAAAACATCTTGCATAAGTTCAAGGCTGGAATGAGCCGTTCATTTCAAACAAAATGAACAATCATGTTATAAACATAATTATATAACAGATTTCAATACCAGAGTTTTAACACAGGGCTTCAGACGCTTTTGAAAATCAGCGACGATTGTTGGCAAGAGATTCTCATCAATTTCCTACCATGTCGCTAGAATAGATTGCCTCAGCTGCATTAAATTCC
>JANOGZ010000464.1:0-2952 GCA_031406255.1 Pyrinomonadaceae bacterium
GCAGGTGCTCGGCACGCCGGAAGGCGCCGGCCGTCAGGCTAAGAAGAAGAAAGGCAGCAGGAAGTGACTGAGGGCCAAAACAAACAGCCCCTCGTCCTGGTGCTGGAAGACGATCTCAACCTCCGCGAGATGTTTGTACTCGCGCTCCGGGACGCGGGGTTCGACGTTGTCGGGGCCAAGAACGTGCAGGAAGCTCTGGACATCGCCAGGAACTCCGGCCCGGACCTGGCGTTGGTCGACATCATGATGCCGCGGGTCAACGGCCTGAACTTCGTGCGCGCCTTCCGCGCTACCTTTCCGGAGCCGCTCTGCGATGTGCCGATCGTCGCCCTATCGGGCATGGACCGGGCGGAATGGCATGATAAGGCGCTCGCGGCTGGCTGCAACGAGTTCATCTCAAAGCCGATCAAGCCCGACGAATTGATCAAGGTGGTAAGGCGCTACACGTCTTGAGTGACAAGAACAAAGGCGGGAAGCGGTGAGCGTCGAAGACGGAGTCTTGCGCCTGGAAAACGCCTTCACCACTTTGGTCGCGCTGGCGCGTAACACCGAAGAGCGGGCCGATGGTCACTAGTCACGAAGGGACTCAATCGAAGCCAAGATGGAAGCTCTGCTTGACGCGCAACTCCGCACCGAGGCGACCATGAACGCACTGGCCGCGAAGGTTGGTGCTCTCACCGATAAAGGTGGAGCTCTGGCCGATGCGCAGGCTGACACTGAGCAGCGGTTGAGCAGGCTGATTAACTTCGTCAGCGAGAGGCGGAACGGGAAGGCATGATATGGCTGACGGCGGCTTTTTCTCTTTCCGTAATTTCATCAGCGGCGCGGCGTTCAAGACGGGCGCGCGCTTCTGCCGTCTCGCGCTCGCGCGGCGCGTCGGTGCGCTCTGTGATATTTGCTTTCGGCATCGTCCTATTCTCTCCTCTTGCGATTTCAGCTCTGGTGCGACTATAGTGCGACAACTACGCCGAACTGGGCCGTACTCAGCCGCACAGGGCATTAAAACTCGCAGCGCGAAGTCTAACTAGAACGCATATTAAAGCACTCAACCAAACTCAACAGAACAATGGATTTATGACTGAAAATCCGCGTGTCGGCGGTTCAATTCCGTCCCTGGCCACCAGATTCCAAAAGACTAGGGCCTCCGTCGCGGATGCCCTTCGTTATTGAGTGTGCCGATAGTGTGCCAACCTTAAAGGCACATACTTTCCGCTAAGTTATGGTATTTCGAGATTAACCTTACATGAGTGTAAGGATCAGATCAGCGATCAGACCGAACGGGACACTTGAGTTCTACTGTCCCGTTCATTTTAGCACGTCGAAAGTTGTATTACTCAGACTAAGCTGTGGACAATTGGTAATGACAAGCAGCGTTGGAAGCCACTATTGCCGCATCGCCCAAGAATACTCCCTCTTCTATGCTCTGACATTTAAGATGTACATCTCTGTAACACCTCGTATAATGAATTACCCCATATTATTGAGAAGTTTGGTAGAGGCCCCCGCCCTATCTCTCCTGTATTGAACCAAGGGTCAAATAATCCTTATGGCTACTAATGATGTGATTCCTGCTGAGGGTTCTCTTGAGGAGTTAAATACTCTCGAAGAGTTGCGCCGGCGCGAGCGTGAACTGGCCGACTTTATTGAAAATGCCTCTATGGGTCTGCACTGGGTCGGTGCCGACGGAATGATCCTCTGGGCTAACCAGGCGGAACTCGACCTGCTCGGCTACACCCGCGAAGAGTACATAGGGCGCAGCATCACTGAGTTTCACGCCGACAGCGAAGTGATCAACGACATCCTGCTCAGGCTGACGAATAAAGAGACGCTGCACGACTATGAGGCACGGCTCAAGTGCAAGGACGGCTCCGTCCGGCACGTGCTCATCAACTCGAACGTGATGTGGGATGAAGACAAATTCGTCCATACACGCTGCTTCACGCGCGACATCACCGAACGTAAGCGCGCTGAAGAGGAATTGCAGAAATCTAAAAGACAGCTTGAAGAGTTACTTTCACGAGAACAGAAGGCACGAGCGGAGGCAGAGCGACAGCGGGACTTCACATGCCTGGTGCTGGAGGGTGCGCCTATGGCCATCGGCGTGATGGAAGGCCCCGACCACAGGTTCGCGCTCGTTAACCGGGTGACGTGCGAACTTACCGGCCTCACCGAAGAACAGTTCATCGGGCGCCCGCACGCGAAAGTCGTACCCGAAGCCGACACGGTAGTGGGGCCTATTCTGGATCGGGTGTACGCGACCGGCACCAGCGTGACAGACGAAATCGAGGTAGAACTCCAAACCGGGCGGCGGCACCTCCTGGTTACCTGGACGGCGCTACCGGGCCAGAATGGTCAGCCAGATTCAGTGCTTTACCTGTCACTCGACATCACAGACCGCAAGAAGATGGAAGGGCGCATACGAGAGAGCGAGGCACAGTTGCGGACTCTCGCCGACGCCGTGCCTCAACTGGTCTGGATGGCAGAGCCGGACGGGCACATCTTCTGGTACAACCAGCGATGGTATGAATACACGGGCACGACCCCCGAGCAGATGGAAGGTTGGGGCTGGCAGTCCGTGCACGACCCTGAGATTCTACCGGGGGTGGTAAAAAGGTGGAAAGCATCGCTTGAGACCGGCGAGCCGTTCGCTATGGAGTTCCCGCTCAAAGGCGCCGATGGAGTGTTCCGCTGGTTCCTGACCCGCGTCAATCCGCTGCGCGATTCTCAAGGACGCATCATGCGCTGGTTCGGAACGAACACGGATGTGGATGAGCAGCGGCGCACGTCGGAAGAGTTGAGGGAAGCGAACCGCCTGAAGGACGAATTTCTAGCTACCGTCTCGCATGAACTACGGACTCCGCTCACGGCCATCCTCGGCTGGGCACACCTGCTGCGGGCCGGACAACTCGATAAAAAAAGTGAGACCAGTGCGCTTGAGACCATCGAGCGTAA
>JANOGZ010000232.1:0-4411 GCA_031406255.1 Pyrinomonadaceae bacterium
CATAGCGATTGCGGGCGAATTGGCGCCATATGACATTGAAGAAATCAAGCCGACACCGCGAAGGATGAAGGAACTACGAAAGGAGTCGGGTCGTTGAGATAAATGAGGACGCTGGCCCTCGCTGCACGCCAGGTGCCGACAGCCTCCCGGTTCAGCGACGACCAGCGAAAAAGACCGCCCGTCAGGAAACATCAAGCATCCCTGATTGACGATGACGGCGCTAACGCCGTCGTAAGTCCTCCGTGTAGAGTTGTCGATAGGCGCGGTAATTGGCCATCACCTTGGCGACATAATCTTTCGTCTCGGAGAAACCCACCTCGGCCGTGAAAACACCCGGATCACGGTGGCCGGCGCGGGCGAGCCAGCGCGCGACGTTATCTTCACCGCCGTTGTATGATGCGGCGACCGCTTCCGGCAAATTCGGAAAAAGGCCCGCCAACTCATCGAGATAAACGCTCGCCAGCCGAATGGATACCTCGGGACGGTAAAGATCATCTTCCTGCAAATTATTTATCTGAGCGCGCGTCGCATATTTGGCGGCGGTGTCGGTTGTGAACTGCATGAGCCCACGCGCCGCCGCTCCCGATTTCGCCTGCGGGTTGAATCCGCTCTCCTGGCGCATGATTGACAGCATCAGGCGTGGGTCTACCCGGCGACCGGCCACGGCGCGCAAGATCGTTTCGCGATGGGGCGCGGGATAGAGGTTTGCGGCGGAGGCGATCTCGGACCTCACGCTGTTTGAGCGCGTCGTCGCGGCGCGGCGAGCCGCACCCCCCAGGCCGAGCAGTCGCGTGGTGGCAAGGCTGCCATAGTATGAACTCGCCTTGTCAGGTATCGCTTGATAGGCCCTGATCGCTTGCTCGCTCTGTCCGGCGCGTTCGAGACTATAGGCGCGCAGGTAGGCTACTTCCGCCGGATTTGTCGATACGCTGCGACCCGGGTTCATCCGCGTCAGCTCATCCGCGGTACGCACCGCCGACTGCCAGTCGCTTCCGGCCACCTCCAGCCGCAGGCGCGCAAACAAAGCATTGGTCTCCGTCGGCAAACCGGCGAAGCGCTCTCGAGTTCGCGCCACCCACGGAATGGCTTCCGTCGCGCGGCCAGCTTCGCGCAGGCTATCGATCACGTTCAAATAGGCATCCTCGATCCGCTCGCCCTGTGGAAAACGCTCCGTGTATTCGCGGTAACGCGCCGCCGCGTCGGCCGCTCGGTTCATCCGCAGAAGCGTCGGCGCGACGAAATAAAAGCCATCGCGTCCCTCCCGGATGGTGATGTATTCGCGTTCGAGTCTTTCAAAATAAGGGAGCGCTTCCGCGTAACGCCGCTCTTGATAAAGAGAGCGGCCGATACCAAAAAGAGCCGCCGGGACATTGGAATCGCCGGGATAGCGTGTGATGAGGGCCTGCCAGTGGTCGCGCGCTTCGGCAAAAGCGCGGTTAGCCATATAGACGCCGGCGCGGCGCAGATGCTCCGGCGGACTCAATCGTGCGGGCTGGCCGTCGGGAGTGCGTCCCGTTCGATCGGCGCGCCGCGTGCTTTCCAGAACATCGTCACCCTGAGCTTCAATCAATGACTCCTCGGTGAGGGAGACTGACGGGGAGGCGGCAGGCGCCATGTCGCTCCGCGGACTTTCGGCGCGAACGCAGGCGAGAGTAAAAATCAGTGTCGGCGTACAGATCAGGATGATATGAAATATAGAAGTCATTATTAATTTGCGATGATGAAGATGACTGCGTGTTGAGGGACGCATTCGAGGCGCGAGTAAAGCTCGGGCATCGTGATCCATTACGCAAAGCCTGTCAGATACGTCCTCTTAAGTTTGGGAGAGCGCGGGCTGACCGGCCGGAGCAGTTACCCCGCAAGATATATTCTTCACACGTGGGGGCCGGCGAGCAAACACTTAGATGCCGTTATCCGCAGCCCCGACATCTACCGGAATATTTTATTTTGTTATCGTGGCGGCCCGGCGCGCCGAACGAAATCTTAACAACCAGAGTGCAAAGGTGATGCGGTCCGGTGTCGATAATAAATGAGTCTCGTATTACCGCAACCCTCAAGTTGTAAATTCATCTTCGACGATTTCATAGCTCGACGTGATCTTTACGCCGGGCCTGAGTGTCGCCGCGACACTGCAATATTTCGTCTCCGAGAGTTCAATCGCCTGCGCCACAGACTTCGCGGATATGCGGCGACCGCGGACGATGTGATGGACTTCCATGCTTGTGTAGCTGCGCGGATGCTCCGCGCGCCGCGCGCCGCGCACTTCGACGCGGTAATCCGACACTTGTTCGCGCTTTTTGTGCAGGATCGAAATAACATCAACCGCCGTGCAGCTGC
Source organism: Pyrinomonadaceae bacterium (assembly GCA_031406255.1). Classification (GTDB taxonomy): domain Bacteria; phylum Acidobacteriota; class Blastocatellia; order Pyrinomonadales; family Pyrinomonadaceae; genus JANOGZ01. The sequence continues at coordinate 2,338 of JANOGZ010000232.1, forward strand.
CCAGCGCCAGCAGCAGGAGCTCCATCGGTGTGGCGGCGCTGGCACGGGACGAATTCGATTCGAGCACCTGCGCGTGACCGCTCGGACTAAGAGCGATGAAGAGATCATCGCCCGCGAAGTGGATAGTAGCTTTAGGGGGTTGCTGGTCCATGTGCCGATCCTCCCGGTCGCGCCGGAAGCATAACACGGCGATCGTGCGAGAAGAGAGCCGTGCGGGCCGCGGCCCGGTCAGGCGCGCCTCCGGGAAAAGTAAAAAAATGGCCACGGCAACCCGAGACGCGCTATAATGAATCACAATGGCCGATTGCCTTGGTCGCGGACGCTCCTCCAGCGATTTAGTCCGCTCCCCCCAGCCCGCGCAAGCGTCTGAAATCAAAACAGCGCCCCGGGCCTGCTTCTCCCCTTTGTCGAAGGACCACTCCCCCGTAAAAGAGTGACGCGAGGCGCGGTCAAAACCGCGTTAACGCGAATGTCTCTAGACGTTTATGAATAGTTGATGCTCATTAATTGGAGGGAAGAATCAAAATGAGAAGCACTAGACGGATAATATCTATAGCGCTCGTGGTGGCGCTTGCCGGAGTGGGGCTAACCATCACCACCATTGCCACGCAGGCGCAGCGGCGAGCGTATCGCATGACCGACCGGCAGGTGGATCAGATCATCCGCCGCGTTGAAACCCGTGCCGATAGGTTTCGCTTAAGTCTCGATCGCGCGCTCGATCGAACCCGTATCGACGGCACGCGAAGCGAAGACAATATTAACGCCTTCGTGCGGGATTTTGAGAATGCGACCGACCAGTTGCGCAACGATTTCAACACGCGGCGCTCGACCGCGGCCGGTGTCGAAGCAGTGCTCAGTCGCGCGGCGCTGATCGATGATTTTATGCGCCGCAATCGGTTGACGGTCCGGGCACAAAATGACTGGTCGCTGCTTCGGGCCGACCTCGAGGCGCTGGCCCGCGCTTACGGCGTCAACTGGCGCTGGGATAATCAGACATTCCCGCCCGTCAGCAGCGGTAGTGGCGTGGGAAGCGGCGTGGGAAGCGGCGGCGGTGCTTTCACCGCTGATAGTCGCATGACGGGAACGTTCCGTCTTGACGCCGCGCGCAGCGACAATCCGCGCGTGGTGGCCGAGCGGGCGACGCGCACGCTTCCGGTCAGGGACCGCGACCGGATTTACAATGCGGTGCTGGCACGCCTCGAATCGCCCGAACGGATAGCTATTGAAAGACGCGGGCAAACCGTGACGATCGCCTCATCACGCGCCCCGCAAACCACCTTCGAGGCGGACGGGCGCGAGAATGTCGAACAGCTTCCCAACGGGTCGACGGCGCGTGTGCGGACGAGCCTCAACGGGGACCAACTGGTTGTTAGCTCGACCGGCTATCGTCAGACCGACTTCACCGCGACGTTTGAAGCCATTGATAATGGACGACGCTTGCGCGTGACGCGGCGTATCTATTCCGACCGGCTCACCCAGCCGATTGAGGTCCAAAACTACTATGACCGGATTTCCGACGTCGCGCAGTGGAACGTATATGGCGATCCGCAGACATCGCCGACATACACGGGAATAACGAGCGGCGACTTTATCGTTCCGGATGGGACGACGCTCATCGCGACACTCAATAATGATCTCTCGACTTCGCAAACGCGACAGGGCGACCGCTTCACGATGACGGTGCGTGAGCCCGCCGCGCTTTACGAGGGGGCAGTTATTGAAGGCACCGTCTCACGCGTTGACCGTGGAGGGCGCATCGCGGGGCGCTCCGAGATGACGCTCAACTTCGAGAACATCCGGTTGCGTGATGGTCGGACCTACAAGTTCGCCGGATTCGTTGACGGCGTGCGTACTCCGAGCGGCGAAGAAGTGCGTATTGATCGGGAAGGAAGCGTCGAGCAGAGCGGCAGCCAAACCGAACGCACCACGCAGCGCGCGGCGATCGGGACGGCTGTCGGGGCCTTCATCGGGGCCATCGCCGGTGGGGGTAAGGGCGCAATTTGCGGCGCGGTTGTCGGCGCCGGCGCCGGCGCCGGTTCCGTCTATGTGCAGGGTCGCGAGGATCTGCAGCTCG
>JANOGZ010000250.1:0-1830 GCA_031406255.1 Pyrinomonadaceae bacterium
CCGTGCTTCACCGGTGGCGCAGCCCAACAACGCCATGAACCCGACCTGCATTCAGTGTGCCACAACAAAAAAATCGGGTGCGGCGCTGGTCTCACAAGGAAGCCCCCGCCACCTACCCCTGAGACAACTGCGCCGACAACGCCCAAAGCACCAGACGATAAATCCGCGAGCGGAGTCGGACGCTGCGGCTCGATCATTGTTGAACTCTAGTAACCAGTACCGTCTTGAAAGAGAAGGATAGGGGCGATCAGTTTGCGGGAACGGTAGAAGCGAAAAACATTATCCGTCATGGCTACCTGCTTGTTGGGCTGCTTATTATAGTTCCGTTTCGGTGTGGTAAGGGCTTTATGTATGCTCCATCCTGATTTATTTAATCTATGGGAGATGGTGTTGGATGATATGCCTAAGCGATCCCCCCATTCCTCTATCGGGTGTATCTCCCCGTTTAATTCAAGCAGTGTATTACTGGTTCTATTCCTTGCCTGAGTCGTGCTGTTCGCCCACCGGACATTGCCGGGCTCATAGCCCTTGTTTACATCAATGCGGTCAAGAGAATAGTTGGGTGGTCGTAATCCGAGGGATTCTATGTAGTCCTTAAACGCGTCGAAGCTTTCGCGCCATTCATCACATACGGTAATACCGCGCCCACCATAGTATGCGTAGCCTATCGCTTCTGGGTGATGGCATTTATATGTGGTCCTTCTCCAAAGGCGATAAAGCGGATGCTTATAACCTGCCTCCCGCCGTCCTTTACGCACGGCGCATCCACAAGAGCGTGACTTTTTTTCTCTTAAACTAGCTTCGCTGACTGGTTTTTCTACACCACATTCACACCTACATAGCCACATTTGCTGTTTTACGTCGTAAGCTCGCCCCCCATCTTGCAGGACAAGCAACTTACCAAACTTCTTGCCAACAAAACTATCATGAGGCATAGCGTGATACTCCTTCCGGCCGCGAATCAGCATGTCTCTCATCGGGAAACCCGGGCGGGTCTGGCGGTGCGCGCGCGGCAGCTCAATTTCGGAGTTAGATGCCGTATTGGAAGTCAAACAGCTGTACCCGTTGCTCTCCGTCTTCCGGGCGCGCCTGCGATGGGAAATCGAAGGGCCGTCTCTTACGTTGTGTGCCGGGATAGAGCAGTATACAAGAGGTCGTACTCGTCTTTGATAACCTGGTAACACTCGCAGGCCCGTGCCTCCAATCCTTGCCGGTCAAGGATCTGTATATGACCACGAGAGTAATCTATTAATCCTTTCCTCTTGAAATCAACGGCCGCCTCGGTAATACCGGCGCGTCGTACTCCTAGCGTCAAAGACATCAGGTCTTGAGTCAGCAGAAGATCGTTTTTACCTACGTAGTCATGCATCATCAACAGCCAGCGCGCCAGCTGTTGCGCTAGCTGATGGAGCTTGTAACAGGCTCCGGATTGGCACGTCATGGCCAGCAGCATCTGTGTGTAGCGCAGCAGCAGGCGCGGCATCGCGCTCGTCCCCCCGCGGAGCTCATCTCTGAATACGTCCGCCTTCAGCCGCATTGCGCTGCCGGCGACATGTACGATCACACGGGTAGGTGAGCTGGTCGCGCCAAAGAACACACTCAACCCCGCCATCCCTTCGTCTCCGACGGGTCCGACTTCGACCGTCGCGCCGTCTTCCATTACGGCGAGCATGGAGAGCACCGCCGTCTCAGGGAAGTAAACGTGCTCGACCGGAGCGCCAGCTTCGTAGACGACTTTACCTTGAGCGAGGGAGACGCGCTCTAAGGAATCCTCTGACACCAGGTTACCCGGAGCGGCGAGAACTTTGTTTTCGGAGCTGCGGTGTGGCG
>JANOGZ010000268.1:0-1343 GCA_031406255.1 Pyrinomonadaceae bacterium
CTCGCTAAACTTCGATTGCTTCATGGAAGAATCTCCTCTGGAAGTTGGGAGATTCTAACCTATTGGCTGGTACTCAAATCGGGGAGCATGTCAATTGTTTAGGAAGCAGCCCGCACATAGAAACGCAATCAACAGCGAGGACACTAACAGAGACGATAAGCTCTTTCGCATTTCTTCGCTTCCTTTCCGTAGATCCAATTGGGCGAGGCCGAACGCCCGGCATCACCCGCCGCGCATTCAACCTCGAAACCATCCAAGTCTTGCGGATGAAAGCCGCGCTATTCGCGGTCGGGTGCATGCCGTTGTTAGATGGCGGCCTCCGATGAAATGCGCCTTCTTACCTCCTAATGCGACATCACCAAAAGAACAATTGGCTTGCCATCCTCAGATTCCCACTCCGATGCAAAGTAGCAATATTCGTCTGGAAAATCCTCCAGGTAATTTTTCGCCGCAGCATCAGCAAGGTGATTCTTTACCCCAGATTTCCAGAAACTATAACATTCATCAATGGGAATCCAATTCAATGCGCTGCCAATATTCGCCACCACAAATTGAACTTTTCCCGTACGCAGCAACTCGGCCATGTCTATGGCATTCAACTCACGAAGCTCTTTGGCACTTACCACACCACGATCATTCCAGAGTTCATGCTAAGGTGTTTGTGAAACTATGCGCTGGTCAAATCTCATAAATCATTACACCTCCGCAAAAGACGAGCCATCTAACGCCCGAATTAACCGGGCGCGCGGACAACCTCGAAACCATCCAAGTTCTCGATAAAAGCAATGCTATTCGCGCTCCGGTTCAATGAGTTGTTATGCCGCCCGTAATTGAAAGGGCCTCACCATTCAATTTTGGCAAATGACGTTAGCGTGACGCACAGTCAGAAGCCATTTGCCCTTGTGCCTCATCCAGATATTTGTATAGCGACGGCGCACGGTTTGACCCGCTCCGGGTGCATTGCCCGCCCGGACTAGCGTCTCATGTCCCATCACGACGACCATGTTTTTGTAAAACAGGAAAGTTCCCGGCTCTCGAACGAACGAAGAATAGTTGATGACGCCGCTGCGGATCAGCTCGAAGATTCCTTCTCTTTCTTTGACTACTTTATTGCTCGGATGATTAGTGGTCACATCTTCCGCCAACAGTTTGTTCAACGCTGCGACATCACGCCGCAAAATCGCATCGGCGTGAGCAAGGTCGAGCCGTCTGATTTCTTGTTCGAGCGCCTCATTTCGTTTTACGCTCTGAGCTGACACTGAGCCGGTTGCAAAGATAGAAACGGCTGTGACGAGTAGAATCAATTTCATTCTTTCCCTCTTATGAGTTAATACTCACAATTC
>JANOGZ010000274.1:0-3456 GCA_031406255.1 Pyrinomonadaceae bacterium
GCGGAAGAAGGGATCATCGCTGTTATCCTTTGCGGCTAACAATCCGTCGTAAAGAATCAAAAAACTCTTGACACGTCGGCCTCAGATAGGTTGTTATGCTTCGGCGATAGAGAAAACTAAGGCTACAAAAGCTTAGAAAGCCAGTGCATGATATTCAACGCCAATTGCCGGTTATCAATGCCCTGCACATTCATACCAAACGGCTTCTTTGTTTTACCGTCAAGCTGCGCCGTAAGCATTGCAGCTTCGCCAAGAACAACTACACGCCCTTTGCCAAATTGCACAGCAACCGCCTGAGCGTAGCCAGTTGCTGGCACTCCCTCGTCGTAGTTTATCAGCACTCTCGTATCTCCACTGGACTTTTCGACTGTAACCGATGCTGCTCGATTCTTTGCCGATTCTCCGAGTTTCAAGAGTGCCGTGCCATTTTCGGGAGCTTTTAGCGATTGACCTGTAAACGTCATTACTTTGTTTATCTTTTCACTCGTGTCTCGCCCCTGCGTAATCGGATGTTCCAGCAAAAGACCATTTTCCCGCGTGAAGACAAGTTGGCTCGTGTCGCCGGACGAAGTGTCATGGTTTTTAGAATCTTCCGTCATGCCCTTACTCATTTCCACACCAAAGCGTTTAGCAAGATTCTCAGCCGCCGCACCCGTCGGGGCATGGTCAGTAATCAACAACAACGAACCGCCTGCCTGCACCCAATCACGAACCGCGTCAGATTCCTCTTCGGAAAACGCGGGACTATCATTTGCTTCATTTGCGCCCAGCGCGTTTGCAATCACCAAAATGCTATAACCTTCTAGCGTCTTCCGGGAGAAAGGTTCTTTATTCCGCACTATCTGATAGCCGTCGTTGGTTATGAGATTAACAAACGGCTTATAGAGACCGCTCACCGTATGAATATTGCGATGCGCTTCATCAAACAGCACTTTCGGTTGCTCACCCGCAAAAGCGGGGCGGGAGACTTTCGTGTCAAAGTTTTCGTCGGCAAATTGTCTTGGGGAATCGCTAAAAACGAGAAAAAGAATTACCGCAGCAATAATTGCTATACCCAAGCCCAGAAGAATCAATCGCAACTTTAAACTCATGTTCCTGATGTCCATTCGCGCAATACTCCGAAGACCTTTGGATAGCTACATGATCAATGTACGTCGAGTTTACTAACTCTGTTCCGCTCGTCTATGTCGTTATAGGGATGAGAAGCATAACGCGCCGTAGACCGAAGTCGCCTTTATTTAATCAGACCGCTGCAGCCTAATCGCATCTATAGCCGTCTTATAGCGCTCACTGCGGCCCAACACAATCAACCGGACGGGCTTTCCTCGGCGGTGTGCGCGCCGTATCGAACAGGGGTGTGGGTCTGGAAGGATGAGGCAGGCCAGTCGGTATGTAAGGCTAACCTATCGCCGATACGATCAATTCTCTCGTTTATCGGCTCGCGTGCCGCAATAGCCATCAGCCTATTCTCAAATCAGGACACTACCGCCGGAGACCGTCGCTTGACACTGCCGTGGCGCGCTCTGATACCATCACGTTTTATTTAAAATGCAAATGACAGCACAGCCTACTATCTCCGAGCATTTGCGCGAGCGCTTCGCGGCTGCGCAGAATGTTTTCGTCCTGACGGGCGCGGGCGTTTCTGCCGAAAGCGGAGTTCCGACATTTCGCGGTGGCGGCGGCGCGAGCGTCTGGAAGGGAATGCCGTTCAGTCTGATCTCATCGGCCGAGATGCTCGAACGCGATCTGCCCGCGGTCTGGGAATGGTTCGATTACCGGCGCGGCCGGTTGGAGAGCCTGATCCCTAATCCGGCCCACACGGCGCTCGCCCGCTGGCAGGATAAATTCGAAGATTTCACGCTCGCGACGCAAAACATCGACGGCCTGCATGAAGCGGCGGGCTCGCGCGACGTGCTGGAGCTGCACGGTAACCTCTGGCGCGCGCGCTGCGCCACATGCGGCGTGCGCGCCGGCCTCCGACGTGGAAGTGAGACGGGCACGGACCGGCCGCCGGTTTGCACTGATTGTGGCGGGCTGATGCGCCCGGATGTCGTTCTCTTCGGCGAGATGTTGCCGGCGGGCGTCTTCGAACGCGCGGCGGAGAAGGCGGCGCAAGCTGAGCTTTGCTTCGTCGTCGGCACTTCGGCGCTGGTGTATCCGGCGGCGGGCCTGCCCGAGATTGCGCGCGCGGCGGGCGCTTACGTGGTCGAAGTAAACCCCGAACTGACACCCCTCTCGGATTTGTGCCATGAGGTGATCCAGGGACGCGCCGGAGCGGTGCTGCCGCTTTTCGAAAGCTGATGCGACTCCTTTATTTCGACTGTTTCGCCGGAGCGAGCGGCGACATGCTGCTCGGCGCGCTCGTCGGCGCCGGCGCGGACGCGCGCGCGCTCGTCGAGCAACTAAAGCTGCTCGACGTATCCGGCTACGACGTCAGGTTTGAGGACGTGGATCGCGCCGGGATTCATGCCGTGCGCGCGCATGTTGATACCGCGCCTGAGCATCAGCACCGTCATCTCGCCGATATCCATAAAATCATTTATGCCTCCCGTTTAAGCGAGGGCGTGAAGGGGCGGGCGGCGAGGATCTTCGAGCGGTTGGCCGAGGCCGAAGCGCGCGTGCATAACGAGCCGATCGAGCGCATACATTTTCATGAAGTCGGCGCGCTCGATGCGATCATTGATGTGGTCGGCGCGTCGATCGGGTTCGAACTGCTCGGCGTCGAGCGCTTCGTATCGTCGGCGCTTCATGTCGGCAGCGGAATGGTCGAGATGGCGCATGGGACTTTCCCGATTCCGCCGCCGGCCGTCGCCGAACTCCTCAGAGACGCTCCGGTTTACGCGACCGAAATCACGGGCGAACTGCTGACCCCCACCGGCGCGGCGATCATCAGCACGGTGAGCGAATCTTACGGCCCGCTGCCCGCGATGCGCCTGAAGTGTACCGGCTACGGTGCGGGCGCGCGCGCGTATGAGCGTTTCCCGAACGTGCTGCGTGTTATGCTCGGGGAGACGGAGGAAGCGGCGGAGGGCGAAGGCCTGCTGATGGTCGAGACGAACATCGATGATGCCTCGCCGCAGATCATCGGGCATGTGATGGAACGCGCCTTCGCGCACGGCGCGCTCGATTGCTATTTCACGCCGGTGCAGATGAAGAAGAATCGGCCGGGCGTGCTGATCTCGATCCTGTGTCGGACCTCCGACCGCGACGCGATTTATGAGCTTCTGTTCACGGAGACGCCGACGCTCGGCGTGCGTTGCTACGGGGTCGAGCGGCGTGCGCTGGAACGCGAAATCGTGCCCGTGGAAACAGAATACGGCGCGATTGATATCAAGGTGGCGCGGATGAGCGGTCGCGTCACGGGCGGCACGCCGGAATACGAGCAGTGTCGCGCGACGGCCCTCAAAGCCAATGTGCCGCTGCGCACGGTCGAGACGGCGGCGCGCGACGCCTTCG
>JANOGZ010000360.1:0-7087 GCA_031406255.1 Pyrinomonadaceae bacterium
CGTTGATTCTGATCAATGAGAAGAAGATCAGTTCGATGAAAGATCTGCTGCCGCTCTTGGAGCAGATCGCCAAGATGGGCAAGCCGCTCTTGATCATCGCCGAAGACGTTGAAGGCGAAGCACTCGCCACGCTCGTCGTCAACAAACTCCGCGGTACGCTCAATGTGGCAGCGGTGAAGGCGCCTGGCTTCGGCGACCGTCGTAAAGCCATGCTCGAAGACATCGCGATTCTGACGGGCGGCCGCGTGATCAGCGAAGACCTCGGCATCAAGCTTGAGAACGTCAAACTAGAAGACCTGGGACGCGCCAAGAAAGTCACGATTGACAAAGACAACACGACGATCGTGGAAGGCGGCGGCAAACCGAGCGATATCGAGGGACGCGTGAAGACGCTGCGCGCGCAGATCGAAGATACCACTTCGGACTACGACCGCGAGACGATGCAGGAGCGCCTCGCCAAACTCGTCGGCGGGGTGGCGGTGATCCGCGTCGGCGCGGCCACCGAGACGGAACTGAAAGAGAAGAAGGCGCGCGTCGAGGATGCGATGCACGCGACGCGGGCGGCCGTCGAAGAAGGTATCGTCCCGGGAGGCGGTGTCGCTTTAGTGCGTGCGGCCAAAGCGCTCGAAAAGTTCAAGACCAACGAAGACGGCGAAGGCGACGACGATGAGCAGATCGGCGTCACAATCGTGCGGCGCGCGTTGGAAGAACCGCTGCGGCAGATCGTGCAGAATGCCGGCAAGGAAGGCGCGGTTGTGGTCGAGCGCGTTCGCTCCGAAAAGGGCGAGAACTTCGGCTTCAATGCGGCGACCGAGGAATATGAAGACCTCGTTAAAGCCGGTGTTATTGATCCGGCCAAGGTCACACGCAGCGCGCTACAGAATGCCGCGTCAATTGCCGGACTGATGTTGACGACCGAGGCCCTCGTCTCGGAGCTACCCGAAGACGATAACAAGTCCGCTCCGGCGATGCCCGGCGGCGGTGGGGGCATGGGCTTCTAAGAGAAGTTCGCCCCTCGCCATATGCAAGAATGAAAGCGGCTCCGCCCTTGTGCCTGGCGGAGCCGCTTTTCTGTTTTGAATCCTGCTCTTTTCCGCTCCGGATTTCCTACCGCGACGTTTTTTGAAACCGCGCTACGATTATCTCTCCCTGTTTCGTTCCGTGTTTGAGCGTCAGCTCCGGATAGGTTTCGTGCACGCCCACGACATCGGAGAGATCGAGCATTAGTTCGGCTTTCCCGATCTGTTCCTCTTCCCCTTCGATCTCGACAAACAGGCCGAACGGCAGTTCGTCAACCGTCACTTCCACATCGACTATATGCCATGTCACGCGGCGCTTCTCATAGATGAGAGCGGCTTTATAACCGAGCGCGTCGAGAATCCCGGCGAGGGCCTCGGCATCCTCCACACCGGTCTCATCTTCGCGCTGGTGCTTGATGGTTGCGGAAGAAGCAAAGCGTTCTTTGTAGGTGAGTATCGCGCGGCCTTCGACACGGCGCAGGCGTAAGACGCAGCTTTTGGAATTAAGATTATTGCCCGTATAGATCGTATTTTCCTCGAACTCTTCGTCGCGGCAGGTGGCGCCGACCTCGCTCAGTCGTCGTCGTAAACTCTCATTTTGCTCGCGCGTCAGGCGATATTTCTTCTCGATTTCGAGTCCCATCAGATGTTGCCCTGTTACGGCTGGCGCACCCAGCGTAGTACTTCTGGAATGCTGGCGCGCTTGCCGTACATCAGCATTCCCGTACGATAGATTCGCGCGGCAAGCCACACCAGCAGCACAACAGTTCCGATGCCGATCAGGAACGAGAGCGCGATCTGCCAGAAGGGCGGCGTCTCGGTCACGATCCGCACGAGCATCGTGATCGGCGAAAAAAACGGCACCATCGAGACCCAAAAAGCGAAAGCTGAGTTCGGGCTTCGAATCACCGGAAAGGAAATGTAAATGCCGATCATCAGCAGAAAGATGACCGGGAGCGCGACCTGCCCTCCCTCCTTCTCGGTTGTGACCATCGCTCCAACAATCGCGTAAAGCGTCGCATAGAGGTAAAAGCCCAGCAGAAAAAAGAGGAACGAGTAGAGCAGGAAGGAGGGCGCGACCTTTGGCAAGTTGATCTCCACGCCGCTTGCCGCCATCATCCCGGCCCCGTACAAGATGAAGGCGCCGAAACCGAGCGCCCAGATCGCATACTGCGTGAGCGCCACTAACGAGACGCCGATCAGTTTGCCGAGCATTAACGTAAAAGCTCGCACTGAAGAGAATAGCACCTCGACGATCCGCGTCGTTTTCTCTTCGACGACCGCCGAAAGAATCACCTGCCCGTACATCAAAATCGCGACGTAAATGAAAATGCCGACGCCGATGGCGAGGAAGAAACTTCCGCCGGATTCCTTCTCTTCGCCGCGCTCGCTGACCTTGATGGTGTTCAGCTGGACGCCCCGGGAAAGCTCTCGCACGCGATTCGGGGCGATATTCTCGTCGCGCATGCGCTGCTCGACGACCGCTCTTCCCAGACGGTTCCGGAGACTGCTGACGGTAATGACATCCCCCAGATTTCGCCCGTAATATTCCGCCCTTCCGCTCTGCAACACATCCGGCGGGATGATCAGGTAGGCGTCCAAATCACTGCGGCGGACGCGTTCGTTTAATTCTCGTTTGATTTCTTCAAACGTGCGCCCCTTCGCCTCAATACGCTCGATTTTGTACCGGGCCTCTAAAGCTGCACCCTGTCGGACACGCGCGCTGTTTGCATTGAGCCCTTGCGCCGCCGCATCCTCCGCCTCGCCTTCTTCGCTCTCGAGTTCCTGCATAATGGATTCGCGTACACCGTCGTAGATTCGACCGGTTTGATCAACGATCGCGAGTCGCAGCGCGCCGCCGGTCTTAAGTCCAAAAAGCAACCCGGGCACGACTGTAAAGACGACCATCAGAAGCGGGCCGAGGATTGTCGAGATGAGAAATATCTTGCTGCGCACGCCCTGCACATACTCGCGCCTGATGATCGCCAGCAGTTTGTTCATACGCCTTCACCAACCTTTGCGATGAAGATATCGTGCAGGCTCGGCTCGACCTGCTCAAACTTTGTAATGAGCGCGCCCTGCGCGATGAGCCTTTTCAGCAGGTCTTGCGAGTTTGCTCCAGCGGCCAGCAACACTTCGTCGTAATCACCATAAGGCTTAACGCTGGCGACCAATCCCGGATCATCGAGTACGCCATCGCAGTTTTCCGCGCGTAACGCAACTGCATTGCGCCCAAAGCTGCTTTTCACTTCTCTCAGACTTCCCTCGAGCACCTTGCGCGAACGATTGATCAAACAGATATCGTCACACAGCTTTTCGGCCTGTTCCATCAAATGCGTCGAGAAAATGATCGTCCGCCCCGCCGTTTTCAATTCCAGCACCACGTCTTTCATGAGTTCGACATTGACGGGATCGAGGCCCGAAAAGAGTTCATCGAAAATCATCAGGTCCGGATCGTGCATCACGGTGGCGATGAACTGAACCTTCTGCTGCATGCCCTTGGAAAGTTCATCCGTCTTTCTGTCTTTCCACTCGGCGAGCTTCAATCGCTCAAGCCAGCGACCGGCGGCACGCTCAGCCGCCCGCGCGCTGAGACCTTTTAGCTCTCCGAGGAAACGCAACTGCTCGCCGACCTTCATCTTTTTGTAGAGCCCGCGTTCTTCCGGCAGATATCCGAGGCGATTCTGCAACTCCGAGCTCATTGGTTGCCCGAACAGCTCGATGCGGCCCGAATCCGGCGCTATAATATTGACGATCATGCGGATCGTCGTGGTTTTTCCCGCACCGTTTGGCCCAATCAGGCCAAAAATCCTGCCGGGACTCACCGCCAGGCTCAAGTCGCTGACGGCGACGAAGTCACCAAAGCTTTTGGTGACACGATCGAGCCGGAGCGTGATATTTTTCCCACTCACAATAAAATATTTCCCCTCCAGGGCGCACGCTGGTGGCTCCGGCGCGCATCCCACGGCTGTCTTAACGAGCATTCGGAGGTGTTATACGGGCCGCAAGTAACGAAAGTTCAGCACGTGCCCGACGGCGATCCTCCTCCAAGCTTCCCATGCGTGATATTATTCCTTCGAATCGTCGCCCGATTGTATCGAGAGGTTAGTTTTATGCCAACCGCCACAACTCCCATCATGCGCGTTCTCTTTTCAATCTGCTTCTGTCTCAGCCTGCTCGTTTTCGGCGTCCGGGCGCAGGAAGTAGTACCCCCCCCCGGTCCGGATCAGGCTGAAGAGGTAGTGCGGGTCAGCACAGAGCTTGTGCAGACAGATGTGATGGTTTTTGACAAGCAGGGCAGGTTTGTTGATGGCCTGGGACGCGAGCAGTTTGAGTTGCGCGTGGACGGGCGGCCGCAGGCGATCTCCTTCTTCGAGCGCGTGACGTCCGGCAGCATCAATGAGGAAACGCAACTCGCCGCGGCGCGCGGCGGACTCGGCACACGCCCATCAGCAAAGAATTCCGGAGCCGTCCGACCGCTGGATCGCAGCCGCACAATTCTCTTCTTCGTTGATGATTTGCATCTCGCCCCGGATAGCATCGCACGCGCGCGTGATACGCTCGTGCGCTTTATCAGAGAAGAAATGGGTCAGAATGATGAAGCGGTGGTCATCTCGGCCAGCGGACAGGTGGGCTTTCTGCAGCAACTAACGAGCGATAAGATGGTGCTCCGCGCCGCCATCGCCCGTCTCAATTATCGTGCGAACAATGTCCGAGATTTCGATCGCCCGCCGATGAGCGAGTTTCAAGCGATCGCTATTGATCGCCGCGACCCAAACGTTTTTGATTATTTTATTGAGCAATTGATGCGTGATACTCCGGGGCTGCGGCGGACGGCGGCCGAATCGTTGGTCACTAATCGAGCGAACAACCTGATCCGACAGGGTTCTGCCATCACCACGAATACGCTTGCCACGCTTGAAAATGTGGTGCGTTCTTCGGCGACGCTGACCGGCCGAAAGCTCGTGCTGTTCATCTCCGATGGTTTTTTCCTTAATTCCCGCGATTCGAATGTCAGAGATAGATTGCGACGAATCACGGATGCGGCGGCCCGCAGCGGTGTCGTCATCTACGCGATGGACGCCCGCGGCCTGACCTCCGGCCTCCCGGACGCGAGCAGCGACTCGGGTTTTGACCTGACCGGGCGTTTGCAAGCGGCTTCCGCTGGTGAAACCTCTGCTCTCCAGGACCCGCTTTTTACGCTCGCTGCCGATACTGGCGGACGCGCTCTGGTTAATACTAACGCGCTTAACGCCGCATTCACCAAGGCTCTGGCCGAAACCTCCGCCTACTACCTGATCGCCTGGCGTCCCGAGCGCGTCGACGAGCGCCAGCCCAAATTCAGGCGGATCGAGCTCAGCGTGACGGGTCGCCGTGACCTGACCGTACTTGTGCGGCGCGGCTTCTACGACACGCCACCGAAACCCACGCCGACGGCGTCAAAAGATGCCAAAGATAATCCCCCCACGAAGTCGCCGGATGCCGAACTATTTTCCGCCCTACGATCTTCCATACCGGTAAATGCGCTGCCCACCTCGCTGTCGATCGGCTATGTCAACACGCCTGATGCCGGAATGCTTCTGACCGCTTCGATAGGCATCAGCGCCGAAGCGCTCGACCTTGCCGCCGGCGGTAAACAGAGCGCCAAGGCTGATGTGATCGGTGGTGTTTATGATGATCGTGGCAAGCTCGTTTACAACTTTAAACAGCAACTGACCGTCGTCCCTGACGTTATTAATCGAGCGGCGCCGGGAGCGGAACGCCGGCACATCCTGTACAGCGAACAAACTCGTGTCGCGCCGGGTCTCTATCAGGTGCGCGTCGCGACCCGCGACACCAGAAACGGGCGCACGGGCAGCGCCATGCAGTGGATCGAGATACCCGACATTGCGACGGGACGCTTTACCCTCGGTAGCATCTTCGTCGGCGAGCGGACGCAGAACGCCGCCAAAACCGAGAAGGCCGAAGAGCAGCAAGTTCAGATCAGCGCTGATCGGCGGTTCGCACGCAATTCGTGGCTACGTTTTCTCACAAACATCTATAACGCCGCGCGTGGTAGCGGGAGCGGCACAGCAGCAGCGCCCGATATCGCGCTTCAGGTGCAGGTGTTCCGCGACGACCAGCCCGTCGTGACGATGCCGCTACGAAAAGTGTCAACGGAAGGAATCGCCGACCGCGCACGCATCCCTTACGCCGCCGAGCTCTTCCTCGAAGGATTACCTGCCGGTCGGTATATTCTTCAAGTTACAGCCATCGACCGTCTGGCTAAAACTAATTCCACGCAGCGAATCAACTTTTTTATCGAGTAAAAGTACCCCACTGCAAGCAGTGGGGCTTTAGAGTGATTCACTCGAACAAGTCTCTTTGCGTATCTTGGGCTTCTTTGTGACGTTGAATGTATTTACGAATCACCTCTGCCGTCACTTTGTCGCCCACTGTTCTGGCGAAGTAGCCATCTTCCCAGAATTCTCCACCCCACAGTTGCCGCTTGACCTGCGGGAACTCGCGGAAGACGGCTCGCGCACTCAGACTCTTGAACATCCCGACCACCCGCGCAATTGAGTAGCGTGGTGGGAACGAGCAAAAGATATGCACATGGTCGGGACTGACTTCCATCTCGTCTATTGTGATGTCGTAGGAGTCGGCTATCTCTTTGAACATCTGCTCGACTCGTGCCGCAAGCTCATCTTCGAGAATGTGCTTGCGGTACTTCGGTGACCAGACTAAGTGATAGGCTGTGTCGTAAGCGGCGTGCGCGGCGCGTCTAAAGACCATGCACGCATTTTACCCAACTCAGCTATCTTGCGCGCGGGCATCGAACCCGCCCGCAAGATGGTTCATCCATCCCCACCGCAAGCGGTGGGGCATTAAGAACCTTTTTCGTAAAACTACGGTTCGCCATGATTTTACCGCAACCTGTGGTCTATTCACTAAAAAGTCTAGCTTTTACCGCACACCTTATTGCATAATCTGCGTAACCCCACCAAGCTTATCTGTACCAATCTCCTGCTTGGAGTATCCCTCATGAGAGAAAAGCCACTCCTGCTCGACCAGGTTCGACACCACAT
>JANOGZ010000370.1:0-4845 GCA_031406255.1 Pyrinomonadaceae bacterium
CTGATCACCGACCACTGACCACTGATGTATTGGCTGGGGCGGGAGGATTCGAACCTACGAATGCCGGTTCCAAAGACCGGTGCCTTACCACTTGGCTACGCCCCAATATCTTCAAATCGAATCAGGACCGCGTCTGTAAAAACGCGGCGCAGGTGCCGAAGGCGTCCCTATACTCAGCGCGTGAAAGCGTCCGACATCGAAAAACTTGCCAGGCAGTCTCGATGCCCAGAGCCGCGTACGCCCGCTCCTTCGTTTCTTCGTTTTCAAAGACACCGTAAACGCTCGAACCGCTACCCGAAAGCCCCGCCCCGTGCGCGCCCAATTCAAGCAGCGTATCGCGCGCGCGCGCGATTCCGGGCCGGAGCGGAAAAATCACCCGCTCGAAATCATTGCCCATGACATCATGAAGTGGCCCCGCGATTTGAGCCTCAACGCGAGAAACAGGCAGCATAACGGCGCTTTCTGGCTTTGTCAAGGTGGGTGCACCGAGCGCTCTGTAGGCCTCGGCGGTCGAGACTCTCTCGCCCGGCGTCACGATCAACAAATGCTCGGCCGATGCGTCGTCAAGCGCGGTGATCTCAGTTCCCAGACCCGTGCCGAGGGCAGTTCCCCCGGTGAAGAAGAAAGGCACATCGGCACCCAGCTCGGCGCCGATTTCCGCGAGTTCCCGCGCGTTCGTCTCCAACTCCCAGAGATGCGAGAGACCCACGAGCGCGATCGCCGCGTCAGAAGAGCCCCCGCCGAGTCCTCCGCCCGCCGGAATATGTTTTTCGAGCTCGATACGCGCTCCCCGGCGCGTGCGTGAGCGACGGCGCAAGGCCTGCGCGGCGCGATACACAAGGTTGCTCTCATCCGCGGGAATGTCCGGCGCGGAGCAACTGAGATCGAACCGATCATCTTCCTGAGCGCTGAATGTCAGGCGGTCGTGCAGTGTGACGGTTTGAAAAACAGTGCGGATCTCGTGGAAACCATCCACGCGGCGCCCGAGTACGCGCAGCGTCAGGTTGATCTTGGCAAAGGCCGGTAGCGTAAAAATATGTGCAGACACGATTAAAGCGGCTGGCCTCTCTTCCCGTTCGAGCGCCAGCCGCTTTGAATCTTCGCCGCGAAGATGCGAACCGACGGGCGTCAGCGCGTCAGAAAAACCTGTGTAAAGAAGACGCGCCCGTCCGCAGCTTTCGCGACCCCGAGGCCCGAGTGCGTGAATCCCGCATTCAAAATGTTATCGCGGTGCTTGTTCGAGCTCATCCACCGCTCGACGGCGAACGCGGCCGGGTCGTCATAGCCCCCATTATACGCAATGTTTTCGCCGAGCGAACGCCAGCCACGAACGCCGGCCGAGCGCGCACGGCCATCAATATCCTGCCCATCCAGCCCGGCATGAGAGAAAAATCCCTGCCGCGCCATGTTCTCAGAATGAAGCCGCGCCAGACGGCATAATTCTCCATCCCACAGAAGCGATGTCGCGCCCCGCTCGCGCCGCGCGGCATTGATCAAATCAAACGCGCGCTGTTCATCGCTGGTCGCCGCCACTGTCACGGCGGGTGAGACGCGTGTCGCGGTGGCAACTGTAGATGGCACGCTACGCGTAGAGGTGATGGAGCGCGCACGGACGGACGGCGCGGCCCCGACGAGTCGGGCGACCGGACGCGCGACCGGCCCTTGCCTGCCATTGGCGGCGGCGACTACCAGGCCGGAGAAGATGAATCCTACGGAGAGAAGGAATGTCGCGCACGTTATACGGCGCGCGCAGGTTAGAGGGAACAACCTATGAAATCTCATATGGGGGAATATCTCTCCTCAACTGTATTCTGCCGGCCCGGGAAAAGGCCGCACAAATCAGCCGCGCGTGGGGAGCGTGACCGACCGTTTGCCATTGTACAACGCCGTTTTTCTGGCGTCAATATCAACTTCAATCCGGCTGAAGGTTCTCCAAGATATCCGTCTAAAGGGCTACCTTTGTAACACTTATCGAGGCTCGAATTTTTTTGAGGAGAGCTGGAACGAACTCAAATGAACCTGAAGACCGACCGGCCGAGTGGCCGAGGGGACGGGCTTCGTAACCTGACCCAACGGGCACCATCAGCTACTTGCTGCCCACCTTACCTCCCAATTTGGCTTTAATTCTGTCCTTTCCAGAAGCTTCGATCGATAGCGAGAGAGCTTTTTGCCACGCCGCACGCGCCTGGTCCGCTTTGCCGCGATGATGGTAGAGGTCGCCGAGATGTTCGTGGATGGTGGCGGATGCCGGGTTCCGCCGCGCCGCATCGCTGAGGTAGCGTTCGGCTTCATCGAACTTGCTCAGTTTGAAATAGACCCATCCAAGACTATCGAGAAAGGAGGCGTTGCCCGGTTCCTCTCGAACGGCGCGCTGAATCATCTCCAGGGCCTCGGTGAGCCTTTCGTTGCGTTCAACCAGGAAGTAACCCAGATTGTTGAGGGCCGTCGCGTTATTCGGATCTTTGGCGAGAATGCGGCGCAGAGACTCTTCGGAACCCTTGACGTCACCTGCGCGCTCCTGCGCTGAAGAGAGCATGAGGAGGGCGCCAGTGACCCTCGCCGGCTGGTCGGGAGCAGCCAATTCCAGTGCTTTACGCGCTGCCTCGACGGCTTCACGTCCGCGCCCGGCCTCAATATACAGGCTCGCGATGGTCAGATACTCTGTGTAATCTTCCTCGGGCGCTCCCTTAAGGCGCGCCCGCAGCATCGCCGCCGCCTCATCGACGCGACCGAATTCGGCGAGCGTCTGGGCTTCAAGCCGCACAAAGGCCGGCTGATTTGGATGTCGCAGACGCGCGGCGCGGGCGGCGTCCAGAGCTTCGCGCCGTTTGCCCTGCTCACGCAGCAGCGAGATAAGTTGCAAATCGGCGTTCGGATCATCGGTGCCCAGCACGCGCCGCAAGCGCTCGACCGTGGCGAGCGCCTGATCTACGCGTCCGGCCTGCCGGTGCAGACCGACGATACTCTGCAATACCACCAGGGCGAATTGCTTTTGGCTATTAGAGGTGAGCGGCGTGCTCCCAATCCCACGCTCTTTCAAAAGTTCTTCATAGACGGTGATCGCCTCATCATAGCGCAATGCCTCGGTGAGGATTTCGGCCAGTGTGGCCCGGAGTTCTATTTCCGGTCGACCGCTATCAACACTCTTTGCAATAGCTGAGCGGAGCACCGCGACCGCATCGTCAATCCGGCCGGCGCGCGATTGTGACCGCGCAAGCAAAACGACCGCGGCGGTATTCGTCGGATTGGCAGCGACCATTTGCTGCAACTCCGGAAGCACGCCCCGATTTTCACTGCTGCCGCTGGCAGCGAGCGCGTCATCCAGCAGTTCCAGGTGTTGTGGGTTCTCCG
Source organism: Pyrinomonadaceae bacterium (assembly GCA_031406255.1). Lineage (GTDB taxonomy): Bacteria > Acidobacteriota > Blastocatellia > Pyrinomonadales > Pyrinomonadaceae > JANOGZ01. The sequence continues at coordinate 3,352 of JANOGZ010000370.1, forward strand.
CATTGAGAGCGATGGCGCGTCGCACCGCCTCGATGGCTTCGGACGTGCGTCCGGCCTGAAGCAAGGCCTTGGCCAGACGCGCCGCGGCGGCGTCGGGTGTCAGTTCACGCCCTTTTGTGATCAGGTTATAGAAACGCGCTTCAGCGGGCGAAGGAGCGGCCGGCACGGCCATCCAGCGCCGGAATGCGTCAATCGCTTCGCTTTCGCGTCCGGTCGCTTCATAGAACTCACCCAGAAGCGCCAACGCTTCCGCATCGTTCGGGTTGATGCGTGTGATTTCACGTAGTTCGACCACCGCCCGGTCGACATAAGCGCGATCCAAATTGTTTTCATTGAATCCGCTCTTGAGGAAATAGATGCGCGAGAGGATGCGGTGCGCTCCGATGTTATCAGGGTCAATACGCGTGGCGGCCACGGCGTCGAGTTCGGCTTGATCGAGGTCTCTCAAGAAGAAAAAGGAGATTTCGGCCAGCGCGGTGCGGGCTTCGGCAAGCGTCGGGTCGAGTTCGGCGGCCTTCTGGAAGGCTTGTTGCGCAGAGCGCAGCGCAGCGGCCGGAAGATCGCCGTTGCGCGCGCCGGCGAGGTAGCGTTGGCCTTCGAGCAGCTTCGTGTAAGCCTGCGCGCGCAACTCGCGCGGCGTTCGCTGTAGCGTTTTCTGCGCCGGCAACGTCTCCGCTTCGATGGCAACCGGTTCAGGTCGAACATCGAGCGCGTTTGGGGTTGCCGGCGGCTGACTCTTCTTCTCCTCCTGCGCGTGCGCGGTGACGTTGGCCCCGCCAACGACCAGGAGAGCACACGAGAATATGCTCGCGCGAAGCGCGCTAACGGCAGCAAGTCTGGCGCGGCGAGATAAAAGCTTCACGCGATTGTTCCTTTCGCAGACGACCCTTGAATTTCACCCGCCTGTTGCGATATTTGCAATACACGCTGCCAAGCGGCGCGACGCGGATAACAGTAGAGCAAGACGGCTGCCGCGGCGAGCCCGGTATAGAGCATGTCATACTCATTGCGGGTCAGCATCGTAATGACGAACCCCATTAATGTAATCGCTCCGCCCACCAGTGCCACCAGTATCGTAGTACTCCGGAGTGTGGCGAGTAAACCATCAGCGCCCTGTAAGGCGGCGATGTCCTGCAAGCGCATGGCGGAGAATTTGGTGCGCCGGAGAGCGACCGCGCCGAGCCCGAAAAGTACGATCGTGATCCTCAAAGCAGCAGCGAGCATCGGATCAGCTATGAACGGCGGCGGAGCGGGAACCAGGCCGGCGAAGGCCAGCGCCACCTGTAGAAGGGTCAGCGCGAGCATCCCGACAACGGCGTTGACAGCGGCGCGGTGGTGGCGACGAACCAGTTCATCCTGGAGACTATCTGCTGCTGTTTGCGTCACCCCGTATCCTTTTCAAATTCGAATTTATCACCTGCGGAAGCGGGTAACCGGGATACCCCCGACCGGCAAAATAAGGAATGAGGATTCACGCGCGTGAATCCTCATTCC
>JANOGZ010000414.1:0-3761 GCA_031406255.1 Pyrinomonadaceae bacterium
TGCCAATGGGGCGTGCCGTGCGAGTGCGCGAGCCGGTACGCCCCATTGGCACGCGGCGCGCAAGGGGGGTGCTCTAGGAAGCGATTGCAGGCCTCTCCAAACGCACCCCTAACCAGGTAAGGGAGAGGCGGTGTACGATAACCCGAATTATGTTCGCGTTTTTCAGCGAACATAATTTCAGGTTATCGGATGATGCCGGTCTCACGATACGCGCCAGCGCCGATCCGATCGAAATCAGAAACAAAAATCCATCAGCTATTCAACCCCATGCGTCCGATAAACGCCAGCAATACGCGCCAGCGTCGCTAATTGATCGCACAAACAGATCAACCCGGTAGACAACTATCAACACAAAACCTGCTTCACAGCTTGCATTGCGACACAAATTCATTAAGAGCTTGACAACCGCACTAGTGAAAACGTAGTGTTACCATTGATGAAGAAAAGAGACAGCATAAAGACGAATAAGCATCAGACAAGAGCGTCCTCCCACAAGCAGCCGGCTCGACCAATGCGCAGTCAGGTCGAACCAGAGATGATGACACCTGCTGAGTGGATTGAGCGATATGGCATGGCACTTGGGATCAACAATCTTGAATATGTGCGGCAAATGTGTCGAGGCGGCTTTATCGGACGCTCTTATACGGTCGCGCATCTGCCGCCAGGCTGGCAAGCCAAAAAATTTGGTAGTTCCTGGATGATCTTTAGAAGCAAGGCATAGCATTATGGTTAAAGTACTCACTATCGCCAATCAAAAAGGAGGGGTCGGAAAGACTACTACCGCCGTTAACCTGGCGGCAGGATTAGCACGTGAAGGCCGTAGCGTTTTGCTTGTGGACCTCGACTTTCAGCATAATGCCACATTATGGACTACTGGGAGTCATGGGGATTGTTTAGCAAACGGAAAAAAAACAACGCTAACGCCACAGTCCCTCGAAGCGAGCCGCTGCCGTTCTGGTATATCTCACCGTATGGGCGATGTTCTTGTGTCCCAAATAATCCTGCACCAGCCTCGTGTCATAGCCGCGATTGGCCAGATAGTATCCGGTCGAGTGCCGGAGCATGTGTGGGTGAACGTGAAAGCGAAGCTTCGCTCGCTGTCCAATCTGCTCGACCAAATAGTTGATCGCTTGCCTGGTCATCGGGCCGCGCTCACTGAGAAAGAGATAGGGTGAGCGCGCATCACTCCGCTGCTCGCGCTCGCGCAACCAGGCGCGAATCGCACGCAGTTCATCGCCTTCAATCGGCTGATGAGTTGAAAGACTCCCTTTCTTCCTGCGCACGTAAAGCCGTCCTGTTTCCAGATCGAGGTCTTTGAGGCGAATGTCAACGAGTTCTGAAACGCGCAAGCCGTGTCTGTAGGTCATCAGCATCAGCAAGTAATCACGGATGCCATGACGAGTATGCCGCGCCGCTTCCAGAAATCTCTTGATCTCAGCTTCGGTCAGGAAGTCTTTGCCGCGACTATCAACGGTCTGTTTGGCCGGGGTTTTCTTCATGTTCGGAACAACTCTTTACCTTACGGAGATTGGTGACCGGGAAATTATTTGCGCAACCGCCTGTATTTATTGTAGCGTACTTCGCCTACTCTTTACAAAAAGCACATTCTGTAAAGACTCTATTGACTGCCATTTGCTGAATCAAAAGGCTGTTTCCCAGTTTGTGACAAAGGAGTGATGATTGAAAAATGCCTGAACATTGGCTGACTGAAGCTGAAATGGTTCGCCTCACCAGTTATCCGGCTGAAATTGCGGAGTCGGAAGTCGTCACCTTTTTCACACTGACAGAGAATGATTGCAATCTGCTTGCTGGACTTCGCGGCGATGACAGTCGGCTGGGCTTTGCTCTACAACTTTGTACGTTGCGGTATCTGGGGTTTATTCCCGCTGGTCTGTCACAGTCTCCCACACCTGTCGTCAAATTCCTGGCCCGGCAACTGGCAATTGATCCTTGTGCCATCTTCTTGTATGGAGAGCGGTCGCAGACTCGCACAGACCATCTTCAGGAGATTGAGAATTACCTCGGTTTTCACAAAGCCAGTACGGTAGAGAAAGATGAAACTGAGCGTTGGCTTCTGGAACGAGCACTTGAACATGACCGTCCACTACTGTTATTGCAATTACTTTGTGAGCGGTTGCACGCGCACAAGATAATTCGTCCCGGACTCACATTACTAGAGTGGGCAGTGACTACTGCCCGGCAGCAAGCCCAGACCGCAACATGGGAGATGATCGCACCAGTTCTCAACGCAACAGACCGGGGGAATCTGGATCGCTTACTTGTGGTAGATGAAGAAATCGGCCTGACACCACTGACCTGGTTTCGCACTGGTGAGACTTCCCATTCCGCAAACGGGATTTTAAGAGTGCTGGAGAAGATCGCAGTGTTGCGAGCAACAGGACTAGCCAGGCTTGATCTGACATCGCTCAACCCGAACCGGCTGAAACTACTCGCCCGCCTGGGCCGCAAAGCAACGAATCAGGCTCTCGCACGGATGGGGATGGAACGGCGCTATCCTATTCTCCTGGCATTTCTGCATCAGACGCTCACTGACACAATTGATGAAGCGGTAGATCTCTACGACCGATGTTTGGAAGAGGTATATGCACGGGCCGGGCGAGAATTGGATGAATTTCGCAAGAGCGTTGCAAAGGCAACGAACGAAAAGGTTAGTCTGTTTCAGACTATCGGGCGCATCGTGTTGGATACTGAAGTCAAAGATGGAGAAATCCGTCAACTGATTTACCAGCAGATTTCACCAGAGAAGCTACGTTCAGCCGTTGAGGAATGCGAGCAGATCAGGCGTCCGTTAGATGATTCCTACTTTGATCTGCTGGCATCGCGTTACAGCAATTTGCGGCAGTTTGCGCCGAAATTTCTGGAAACTTTTACTTGGCGAGCTGGGTGCGAAGAGGATGCGTTGCTGGCTGCGATTGAAGTGATGGGGGCCATGAATGCCGCAGGGTTACGCAAGCTACCGGAAGACGTACCGCGTGAATTCATTCCGGCGAAATGGATGCCTTATGTGATTGATGAGTATAATCAGCTTTCTCGTCGTTATTACGAGCTATGTATGTTGTGGGAGATACGCAACGCACTGCGCAACGGCAATCTTTGGATCGAAGGTTCGCGTCGCTACACCAATCCTGAAAGTTATCTAATCGCGCCGGTACGCTGGCTAGAATTGCGCACAGAAGCTTGCAATCTAATGAAGGTCCCATCAGATGGCCGTATTAGGTTTCAGCAGCGAATCGCAGAGTATAAACAGGTTGCGGGAGAACTTGAACAGCGATTGTCAGGACAACAGCGGGTCAGGATTGAAGATGGCGAGTTAATCGTCTCACCACTGGAAGCAGAGGAAAGGTCGAAGAGCGCGGATGAATTGGAAAAACTGATAGTCGAGCGATTGCCACGCATTGATCTGCCAGTGTTACTTATTGAGGTTGATGGTTGGGTGCAATTTACCAGTTCCTTTACACATGCAGGCGGCAGTTCATCACGCAATCCTGAACTATTATCAACACTTTACGCGAGCCTGTTGGCACAGAGCGGAAACTTCGGACTGACGCAGATGGTCCGGATGTCAGATTTTAGCTATCAACAATTGCTTTGGACAACGAACTGGTATGTGCGCGAAGAGACGCTGAAAGCTGCCACGACAAAATTGGTCAATCATCATTTTCACGCCGCCCATACCCCCACCCCGACCGCCGCCACCGTAGTAACCACCCAAACCGCGACCGTGCATGCCGCCACCCATC
>JANOGZ010000419.1:0-28253 GCA_031406255.1 Pyrinomonadaceae bacterium
GTAAATCAAATTGAGGTGAGCCCCGGAGAGAGAGCCCGCCCCTTCAGTTGGTTTTGCTCACGGTAGGCAAACTCGGTTGCCAGGCCGCGTTTGATGCCGAAGATTCATCGCTCGAAGCCTTGAGTGCCGAAGTGATCGCCAATGGCAGAGAGTGGGGTCTTATCGCTCGTATCCCATGTGATGTAGAATCGAAAACAATATCCTCAAATTGTTTGAGGAACACCTCCGGCCTGACTCTCGCGCAGCATCCCCGGCGGGGGCCGGATGGGTTCGACGGCCGCGCCGCAAATGTAATCCTGCAAGAACAAAATCAATAGCTGTGGTATGTCGGTCATACCCTGTCTGAGCCCTGTTATACGCAAATATCAATTTACACGCGCGCCTCTTTGTTATCGTTAATCATAAGCCCGATAATTCCTACAAAAGCTTATGAATTAGCAAATTCCCGCCCGCTTCGGGAATAAAATCGCCGCCCGGCGCAGTTATTTAGGATAGGAGAAGATGATCCGAGGTGCGGCCCCCCTGGAGACGGAGAGCGAAGCAGTTTGAACAGTCGGCACTCCCCTATCTGGCCGATGTCTACCGGCTCGCCCGGCAGATGTCGGACGAGCACCGTGCGCCCGATCTGGTTCAGGAGACTTACCTTCGGGCGTGGAAGTATTTCGATACCTTCGAGCATGGGACCAACTGCCGCGCCTGGCTGTTTCGCATCCTGCACAACGTCTGGGCCGACTGGTGGCGCCAACAACCCCGCCTGGAGATTCCTCTCAGCGGTGAAGAAGAGGCCCTCGTCGAGCCCTACTACGACTGGGAAGGTGAGTTCATCAAAGATGAGTTCTCAAAAGAAGTGGGGCAGGCGCTCGCTCAGCTACCCGCCATCTATCGTTGGGCCGTTCTGCTCGCGGACGTCGAGGAACTCTCTTACCAGGAGATCGCAGGGGTGATGAATTGTCCGACCGGCACCGTTATGTCGCGGATCAACAGGGGGCGCCGGACACTGGCGCGGCTGCTCCGCTCGGGCGACGACAAACAGATCAACGGGTCCGAGCATGTTAAGCATGAATCTTTTGAGGGGACATGATGGACTGCAAAGAGTTTCGTGAATCAGCAGACCGCTACATCGACGGGGAACTCTCTCGGGAGGCGATGACTTCAGCGATCGTCCATCTGGAAGAATGCGCGTCATGCCGCAGGGTGGTCAGAGAACTCCTGGGGCTTCGCCGGGCGGTGCAAACGGCTGTCGCTCGACATCAACCGCCACCCGATCTCGTCAACAACATTCACCTCTTGATAGGGTCTCCATGGCGGAGACTGATGCCGCGTGTGACCCGGCATTTCGCTCCACCAGATACGACCCGCACCGATCTTCCGCTGTGGAAAAGCAGGGTCGCTGTGCCCGCCCCGGTCTTCATTCTGCTGCTGGTGGTGTTGGTGACGCTCGGCGTCTGGGCTGCGTCCATGCGCCGCGCCACGCTCCTGTCAGGGGAAGCTCCCGGTGAACCTAAAAGAACTGCTGCGGCTGTGCCCGCGCCCGCCCGGTCGCCCGAGGGCGGGCTCGACCTGACGAGCTTTGACCGGGGCGAGCGCGCGAGCATCTACAAAGTGCGTCGCCCGGATCAGGGCGCCAGACAATAGTGAAGAGGGTAAACGATCGATGAAAGTGCAGACGGTGATCCTGGCTGTTCTCCTTGCGCTCATTTCATTGCTGACGAGCGACAGGGTTTCGCTTTCCGCCGAGACGTCGCCGCGCGCGCCTCTTTACCCAGAGAGGATGCGGTTCCAGATTACGACCGTCGAGGAGAGGGCCGGAGAACGCAACATCATTTCAGAAGCGTCTGTTGAAGGACCGCCCGGCACGGATTTCAATATCAACCTTGAGGGCGGGCGATTCAGGATGAGGGCGAGGTTTCTAACAGACCCCATCCGACGAGATGCTCTGAAGGTCCGGGCGAAACTCGACACCCGCCGCTTCTACGGCTATTCGGAGAGAGAGCTGCCGCTCTACGAAGAGGACACTCAAAGTCAAACGCTGGAGGTTGGCTTCGACGAAGCGGTAATCCTGCTACCGTTCGGTAGCGGCGGCGGTGACCACCGCCTCAAGATCGAGATCACCCCGGCGATGAGCGAGCAGACAGCGCGCCTGCCTTCCGGCAAAGCGCGTCCGTTAGAGATAAAGATCCTCAAACCGAGCCCGGGCGGCGCGATCGGCATCGAAGCCACAAAGATCCCTCACAACTTCACGGTGGAAGCGGTGCTACTCGAAAACGGGAGGGAAGTGGCGCGCGGGCTGGCTGACTATCCTATCGAGGAGGCCAGGGAGATCACCCTTCAACCGAATGAGGGGGCCGGTCCGGAGCTTACCCGTCATCCGCTCGCAGTAAATCTCGTTATCGACCGTTACGCGAGGGGCCGCCCGACGGACCAGGTCACAGTGGGCTTTGATGTCTACCGCAGTGACCGGCGGCAGGGTGGTGGTGGAGGTCGCGAGGCGGTCGCCCTTAAATGGGCCGGCGTCGCCGACCTGGGCTCACCGCTGACCTACGATTTGAGCGACCACTTTTTAAATTCCACAGGCAAAAAATATGAGTTGAGATTCAAGATCAATCTCGCCCGGGGCGAACCGATTGATTAGTCGGGAGCGCGCTGCTCTTCAAAGAAATCCCGACCCGCGGGCGCCGGCAGTATTTACATATCATCCTTGCCAGGCAGGAGGGACAATTATGCGGATGAATAATGGTAATAAATCAATCATCATGTTTCTGGCGCTCGTTGCGTTGATCTTTCCGATACGCACATCGGCGGAGGAACCCGCTTTCGATGTGACTCTCGCTGAAAAGTATCTCAATGAGGCCGAGGCTTTATGCCGCCGCGACGGGCTCCGCCTATGGGGCGCTTCGCTGTGTGGACCGATTCTCTTTGTTGAAAGAGAAACACGCGCCGTGGTGGCAAATCAGGGCGATGCCCAGGGACTCCTGACAAAAAAAGGTGATGTGTTTGTCGGGAAATTACCTGACGAAGAGAACATCGCCAATACGGCGACGAAGTGGGCCGGCGTCAAGTGGACGATGCTGGTCTGGCCCGTGCCCGAAAATGATTTCGACCGCGCGCGACTGATGGTGCACGAACTGTTTCACCGCGTGCAAGATGATCTCGGACTTCCGATGTCAAATCCGAGCAACGATCAGCTTGATTCACGCGAGGGGCGCATCTGGTTACAGCTTGAATGGAGGGCGCTGCGGGAAGCCCTGAAGCAGCATGGCCCGGCGCGACGGGGGGCGATTGAGGACGCGCTCGCTTTTCGCTCTTACCGCCGCACATTGTTCCCGGGATCAGACTCTGCGGAACGCGCCCTGGAAATGAATGAAGGGCTGGCCGAGTATACGGGGGGTAAACTGGGCGCTCAATCCGAGGCGCAGTTGATCGATTATGTCGTCAAACAGATTGACCGCGCGCCCGACAGACCGACCTTTGTGCGATCCTTCGCCTATGTCTCCGGCCCCGCCTACGGAGTTTTGCTGGATCTTTCAGGGGCCAACTGGCGCCACGCTTTGAGAGCGCAGGATGATCTCGGAAAGCTGTTGCAACGGGCGCTTTCAATCGAACTGCCCTCACGACTGAAAGAAAGAGCCGAGAAACGCGCGGCCGTATACGATGGCGATGCGCTCCGGAGCGCGGAAGCCGAACGCGAAAGCGTTCGCCAGAAGCGGATGGCCGAGTATCGAGCCCGGCTTGTCGACGGCCCCGTCTTGCTGATACCGCTGACCGAGAGTGTGCGCTACTCCTTCAACCCGAACGATCTCATACCTCTCGAAGGCAGCGGGACCGTTTACCCGACGCTCAGGGTCAGCGACCAGTGGGGTATCCTGGAGGTTTCGAACGGGGCGCTGATGATTCGCGAAGGAGGTAAAGTTTCGGGAGTGTATGTATCTGCCCGTGGCGACTTGAGCGGGCAGCCGCTCAGGGGAGACGGCTGGACGCTGCGACTCAATGACGGCTGGAAGCTTGCGCCCGGTGCGCAAAAAGGGAATTACCTTTTGAAGAAAGACGGGTCTCCCGTAAACCCATCAGCACGACTCGGCGATACACCTTAATAGCCATAAACGGATTAGCAATATCCCTAATTGCCTGATGTCCTGACTCTCACTATTATTAAAACTCGATCATCAGGCAACTCCAGGCGCTTCGGACAAGGCCTGCTTGGTTGTTCACCACGGCGCGCCACAGGAGTATGGCAACAGTGTCCGAACACACATTCAGCCGCGATCGGATTGAGGCCACCGACCGTATCATCCGGCCCTATGTTCGCCGAACACCAGTGATCGACGTCGACGGCGCAGACTTCGGCCTCGGCCCTCTCCATTTAAGCCTGAAGCTGGAACTGCTTCAGCATTCCGGTTCGTTCAAGGTGCGTGGAGCCTTCACGAACCTCCTGATGCGAGACGTTCCGCCAGCGGGCGTTGTCGCGGCCTCAGGCGGTAATCACGGCGCGGCGGTCTCTTACGCCGCGATGAAGCTCGGCATCAGGGCGAAGATTTTCGTGCCGCGGGTCGCGTCACCGGCAAAGTTGGAGCGAATGCGCGAATACGGTGCAGATCTCGTCGTGACGGGCGAGCGCTACGCCGACGCGCTCGCGGCCAGTGAAGAATGGGTTTCTCGATCAGGAGCCTTAGCCGTCCATGCGTACGATCAGGCCGAGACGCTGCTCGGGCAGGGAACGCTCGGTATGGAGCTTGAAGAGCAGGCGGCTCATCTCGACACGCTCCTTGTGGCCGTGGGTGGCGGTGGACTGATCGGCGGTATCGCCGCATGGTATGCGGGTCAGGTCAAGATCGTCGGCGTGGAGCCCGATGCCGCGCCAACGCTGTACAGGGCGCTCGCGGCGGGACGACCCGTCGACGCTGAAGCAGGTGGTATTGCCGCGGACTCGCTCGCGCCACGCCGCGTCGGCGAGCTGATGTTCCCCGTCGCGCAACGCTATGTCGATCGTGTCGTGCTGGTCACGGATGAGGCGATTCTTGAGGCGCAGAAAAAGCTCTGGAAGGTGTTGCGCATCGTCTCTGAACCGGGAGGGGCCGCGGCGTTTGCGGCGCTATCTTCCGGCCGGTACAAACCCCGCGCGGGAGAGCGCATCGGCGTTCTCGTGTGCGGCGGCAATACGGTGGCGGTTGATTTTAACCGGTATTAGACGGGTCGCCAGCAGGCTGTATTTTGAATGTACCCATCAACAACGAAACTGTTTTCTCTCGGCTTACTGACGGTAGATTTAAGATTAGTGGTCAGTCCCGGCCGGCTTGCAGGTAATTATCTATCCGGGATGCTCTTCAGGTATATGTGGCAAATTGATCTGCCGAAACTCTATCCGATCACGGATGTGCGGCTCTCGGGGCTGACGCACGCCGAGCAGGTCGCGCGCTTCAGCGCGGGCGGCGCAACGCTCGTGCAACTGCGCGAGAAAAATATGTCGCCCCGTGAGTTTTACGATGAGGCGCAGGAAGCGCTACGGGTCGCCCGCGCGCGGGGCGTGCGCCTCATTATTAATGACCGGGTGGATATCGCGCTGGCCCTGCGGGCCGATGGAGTTCATCTCGGGCAGGATGACCTCACGCCCGAAGCCGCCCGCAAACTGCTCGGCGAAGATGCCATCATTGGTTTCTCCACCCACAATATCGAACAAGCGCTTGAAGCAGCGCGGCGGTGGCCCGTCAATTACATCGCGATCGGCCCCATCTACCCGACCACTTCGAAAGATAACCCGGACCCCGTCGTCGGCCTCGACGGATTGCGGCGGGTGCGGACGCTCCTCCCCCCTGGCATACCGCTCGTTGCCATCGGCGGCATCAATCACACAAACGCTCGCGCCACGCTCGCCGCCGGGGCCGACGCCGTCGCGCTCATCAGCGCCCTGCTCGCCGGAGAAACAGACGGCATCCCACGACGCATGCGAGAATTCCTACCGCCCCATTGAAACGTCGAAGGCCACGGCCGGAGGCGGCAAGTCCAGATAAATCAATAGTTAAAACTTTTAACTTGATTTTGCAATGGTTATCAGCGACAATGCCTGGGTCTCCGAACGGCCACCGCATAAAGGGGGCATCGGATGGGGTTTAACAGTCTCCCGGCCGCTCCCAAGCCTTCCTTGCCACGACAATCTACTAATCTCTTTCCCGGAATTTCGAGAGCATCGCGCGCATGAGCTTCTTCGACCTGCCACCGATCATCGAGCGTATGTTGCTGGTTTCAGACAAAATCAGCGACCTCAATTTTTCTGTCGGCCAGCCGCCGCAAGTAGAACTCAATGGTAAGTTGATGGCCATCCAGCCGCTCGGTGTGCAAAAGCTCTCGCCCTACCAGACGGAAGTGATTGCGATGACGCTGATGCACGGCCATCCGGACGCGGCGCATCGCCTGGCGCATACCGGCTCGGTTGATCTGAGCTACTCGCTGCCATCGCGCATGCGTTTTCGCGTCAATATTTTTCAGCAGCGCGGTACCTACTCGATCGTGATGCGCGTTATCCCGACGGAGATACCTAACCTTAAGACGCTCAATTTGCCGGAGCGGCTTGGCGATATCGCCGAGTTGAAAAACGGTCTCGTATTGGTGACGGGGCCGACCGGGGCGGGCAAGAGTTCGACGCTGGCGGCGATCATCGACCGCATCAATGAGGCGGCTCATTACCATATCATCACGGTCGAGGACCCGATCGAATTCCTTCATATTCACAAAAACTCGACCATCAATCAGCGCGAAATCGGCTCCGACGCGAAAAGCTTCCCCTCCGCGCTGCGGGCCGCGCTGCGGCAGGCCCCGAAGGTGATCCTGATCGGCGAGATGCGCGATTATGAGACCACTGAGATCGCCCTCGAGGCGGCCGAAACGGGCCATCTGGTGCTATCCACGCTCCATACGATTGACGCTGCAAAAACCATTGACCGCATCATCGGCCTCTACCCGAAGAACGAGGAACAGGTCATCAGGACACGGCTGGCGCAGACTTTCCGCTACATCATTTCGCAGCGGCTGATTCCGCGCGCTGACGGCCGCGGTCGCATCGCGGCCGTCGAGATTTTGAAATCCACCCCGCGCACGCGGGAGTACATCGTGGCGGGCGAAGCGGAAGGAAAGTCCCTGCTGGATGCGATGCGCGACGGAAAACTCGACGGGATGCAGGATTTCGACGGCGTCATCAAGGACTTAATCAAGCGTCAGGATGTTACCCCGGAGGATGGACTCGCTTTCGCCACGAATCAAAACAACCTGTTGCTGGCGCTCAAGGGGCTGTCGGCAGCGGACGACTTCATGGATGTCGAAAAGGTCGGCCCTACTCTCACGCGCAGAAGCAGCTCGATGCTGGATATGATTGATTAGGGAATGATCGAGCGAGTTTGCACTTCCCTTCGTCATCGCTCACTCGTGCGTGACGGATTTAACTTTAGGTCAGATAAGCAAAGCTCATGATTCTAGATTGTCCGAATTGCGCGGCGCATTTGCAGCTGGAGGCTGCGAAAGTACCCGCGCGCCCCTTCAGTGTGCGCTGCCCGAAGTGTCAGAGCATAGTCAGTGCGCAGCCTCCCGCCGCGGCGACCGATGGCAGCGCGCTCGCCGCAACGGGCGATCTGCCGACATCCGCGCGCTCTTCCAACGACGAAGCGACGCAGTCCACGCCCGCCCCGGTTTTTGATTCCGATCCGCTGGCGGAAGAATCCGTTCGGCTCTCTGGTCCGTCTTCGACTGATCAGACAGAGTTGGTGCGCTTACTGGCCGCGCTCCTGCAGCGCAGCGCAGTAAATACAGAAACGCCGGACCGCCGCGCCTGGAAGCGTCGCCGCGTACTGATCTGCGCCAGTCCGGCGCACACTGAGGCGAGCGCGCGGGGACTGGCAAATAGAAGACGCCTGATCGATAAGGACTCGACAGAAGAAGCGCCAAAAGGTGCTTATAAGATGGCTTCCGATACCGAGTATGAGATATACATCGCTGAGAATACGACTCAAGCCATCGAACGCATGCGCGAAGATCAAATGGATGTCGTCATCCTCGATCACGAATTCGATCCGGCCGAGCAAGGCACGGCATTTATCACGCGCGAGATTAGCTCGCTGCGGCCGGTCGACCGTCGCCGCGTCTTTTTCGTGCAGCTATCAACGGCGGCACGGACCTTCGACCAGCATGCGGCCTTTGTCAATCACGTTAACCTGATCGTTAATCCCTCCGACCTCGATGAGCTGCCGCGCGCGCTCGAGCGCGCCATGCGCGACTTCAGCGAACTGTATCGTGATTTCGACAAAGCGCTCAGTGTCGCTTGAGAAGCGGAGGCGACAGGCAGGCTGAAATCAGTCCCGGCCCCGGCGAAACGCTCTGCGAAAGTCTTCTTTCGCAGAGCGTTTCGTTTGATGTGGCTTACGTGAAACTCGGAACCGGGAGAAGTCGGCCCCACGACCGCCCGTTCGCTGATACCTCCGCCCACGGCGCTCAGCACTCTAAACATTACCCGCTGAATTTAGTATGATGGCTGCTTGATCTGGTCACTACCGTTTCTCCGTGGGGATTTAGCGGGCGCCGGACGAAAGCTTGAGCACTACGGCAACATTCCTGGCCTTCGTCTTATTTTAAAGAATACCGAGCGATCATTTTGCAAAAGGTATGAGCTCACCGTCTGCACTCCAGCAACATCACCCCGACGGAGAGCACCGGCATCATGCGCCGGGGGGCACTTCGCGCCACCGTCGCCTTCTGATCGTGCTCACCCTGACCGCCCTCTACATGGTGGCTGAAGCGTTCGGCGGATGGTGGACCGGTTCGCTGGCTTTGCTGGCCGATGCGGGGCACATGTTGACCGATGTGGCGGCGCTGGTACTCGCGTTGATGGCGATGTGGTTCGGCGCACGCCCCGCCACTCCGAGCAAGACGTTCGGCTATTACCGTCTGGAAATTCTCGCGGCGTTCATCAACGGCGTCGCCCTGGTGGTTGTTTCGCTCTTTATTTTCTACGAGGCTTATGAGCGCTTGCCCGCGCCGCCGCGTGTGCAGAGCGGAATGATGATCGCGATCGCGAGCGGTGGCCTGCTGGTCAATATTTTCTGCGCGTGGTTGCTGCACGGCGATCATGAAGAAGATTTAAACATCCGCGGCGCCTGGCTGCATATCATCGGCGACGCGCTCGGCTCGGTCGGCGCGATCTTCGCCGGCGTGTTGATGGCGGCGTACGGATGGTATCAGGCCGACCCGCTGTTTAGCGTGCTGATCGGCCTGCTGATCATCTGGAGTTCCTGGAAGCTGATTCGTGAGGCGACCAACGTGCTGTTAGAAGGCACGCCGGCGCATATCAACCTGGCGGCGGTCGAGGATGCGATTCTCGAAACCAGAGGCGTCGAAGACGTGCACGACCTGCATGTCTGGACGATCACTTCAGGACGCGAGGCGCTCAGCGCCCATGTGATTCACGCGCCGGCCATCTCGCAGCCCGAACTCCTCAAAGAATTGCGCGCCAAGCTCTATGACCGCTTCGGTGTTGACCATCTGACGATTCAGATGGAGACCGAGGATTTTGAGGACGAAGCGTTTCACTTTTGCCACTCCGGTACGGCTTGCTTTCGCTCGGTGCGGGACTAAAAACTCAATTCAAGAGCCGGACGCCGTGAGGATGGCGACCGGTCACCTCCGGCTTTGGACTTCCGGCCGCTAGCGTCTGCCTTTTATGGACATCAATCTTTTGCTCGTGCTCGATCTACGCGAACAGGCGGCGCTGCAGGCGGCGCTCGTCACGCATGGTGCGCCCGATTGTTTGGTCACGCTTGCCCTGACGGGCGCGTGCCGTATTTCGACGCTCGACGAAGCGCGACGTCTGCGCCGCTGGCTGGCCGATACGCGCGCCACAGGCGACACGGACTTCGCTTCGCTCAATGTCATCGAACGCGCGCTGATACGCTTCGGCGTATAGCGCCCAGTGACCGGGACGAGACGGCTTTCGCTCGGGAGTCTGCGGGTCGCTTCTCAGATATGGCTCACATCGAATTAGCCTACGGGCGCGGGCACGTCCCTTTTGATTTTGACGAAGAGCGTTTTACGGTGCTTCCAGCGCCGGTCACCGCGCAGGAAGGCGATGACCGCCCGCTTTCGGATGCCGAGATCGGCGCGCGTCTTGATGATCCCTTTGATTCGCAGCCGCTCGAAGAGATCATCTCGCCGAATGAGAGCGTGCTCATCGTAGTGTCGGATGCGACGCGGGCGACGGCAAGCGCGCAGGTCATCAATCTGC
Organism: Pyrinomonadaceae bacterium; assembly: GCA_031406255.1. GTDB lineage: Bacteria > Acidobacteriota > Blastocatellia > Pyrinomonadales > Pyrinomonadaceae > JANOGZ01. The sequence goes on from JANOGZ010000419.1 coordinate 10,259, forward strand.
TGGTACGGCGGCTCGTTGAGCTGGGGGTTGGGCCGCACGATATCCGTATTATTTTTGCCACAGGTATCCACCGCCCGGTAACGCTCGAAGAGAAGCGCGAACTGCTCACGCCTTTTATCCTGCAGCGCATCAAAACGCTCGACCACGACCCCCGTGACGCAGCGCAACATGTGAGCCTCGGCGTCACCGCGCGCGGCACACCGATTGAGATCAACCGGGCGCTCGTCGAATATTCACACGTCATCCTCACCGGCGCGATCGGCTTTCATTACTTCGCGGGATTTACGGGCGGGCGCAAGTCCATCTGTCCCGGCCTCGCCTCGGCGCGAACCATTGCGGCGACGCACCTGCACGCCCTCGATCTTGAACGCGGAGGACGCCGCCCCGGAGTCGGCGCCGGCCGCCTCGACGGCAACGCTGTGCATGAAGAATGCGAGCGCATCGCGGCGGATGTTGCGCCCTCTTTCTTGATTAATACATGGACAGACGAGCGCGGCCGCGCCGTCCGAGTCTATACGGGAGACTGGCGGACGGCGCACCGCCACGCGTGCGCCGAATATGCGGAAGCCCACATCTTGAAGATCGCGGAGAAACGACCTCTGGTCGTGGCCAGCTGCGGCGGCGCGCCCTCCGATATTAACCTCATCCAGGCGCACAAAACCCTGGACATGGCGGCGCATGCCTGCCGCGAAGGCGGCACGATTATTCTCATGGCAGAATGCGCCGATGGTCTGGGAAGCACGGATTTCTTGAAATGGTTCGCGGCGAGTGACTCGCGCGAGCTCGAAGTGCGGCTCCTCCAGCCCGAAAACTACGAAGTGAGCGGGCAGACCGCCTGGGCGCTGCTCACAAAAGCCGAGCGCTTTCGTGTCCGGCTTGTTTCAAATCTCGCGGATGCGGACGTGCAGCGGATGCGCCTCGCTCCGGCGCGCACGCTCGCCGACGCCATCGCGCAAACCGGCGACATCACGCGTCCGGGCTACATCCTCCGGCGCGGGGCTGCTTATCTGCCCGTCGTTACGAGTTGAGCGGAAATTACCGCGCGGCGTGCCGTTCGCCATATGCTTCGGCGGCAGACCAGTGCTATGCTGCGCAGTGCAGCAGTGAGCGCACTTGGGGTGTTGAAATTCCAGCGGTTGGCTATCTTCTGAGAGGTGTTAAATTATGAAGATCAAACGTAAGGGCTATGACTCTCGGGCGACAAAACTTCTTCTGATGGGCGGGCTTCTCCTGCTGACCGTCAATTGTTTCCCGGTCGAGACGAAATCGCGGGCTGTAAGCGTCGCAGGCGAAGGAAGGGAATATGCTATGGAGCAAAACCAGCGGCGGGATGAGCGACCGAAACCAAATCCGAAACTCACGCCCGAACAGGTCGTCAACATCCAGCTGAAAGCTTTGAAGAACAACGATACTCCGACCAAAGACAGCGGCATCGCCACCGCCTTCGAATTCGCCTCTCCGGGCAACAGGGAGTCAACCGGCCCGCTCGAGCGCTTTATCCTGCTGGTCAAGAATCCCCTCTATCAGCCGATGCTCAACCACCGGAGTTCCGAAATTCAGGCGCTCAAAACCTCGGACGAAGAGGGCGCCTGGAAGGTGACGTTGATCGGCGCGCTTGGAGAGCGGGCGGTATATGTCTTCACGCTGTCGAAACAACAGGACGGACCCTTCAAAGATTGCTGGATGACGGATGGCGTCGAGCGCGTGCCAGGGCCGCCGCAGGAAAAAGATCAGATCATCGCGAGATCAAACGGTAATCTGGCGAAAAACCGGCAGGCATAAAAAACTGGCGAGCGTTCCCGAGTGTGCGTGGAGAAGTGAATGCGCCGAGTGGAAGAGGAGAAGCAGCGTGAGGAGAGAGATAATCATACTGTGCCTGGTGTTGATCTCCACAGGCTACGGCAGCGCGGCGGCGCAGGAGACGAGTACCGCGACCACTTCAGTCCCGGCAACTGAAGCGCGAGTGCCGCTTGCCGGACAGGCGATCGCTTTTGATGCCGACGGCCGCGCGGCGCTTGCCGGGCGCCTGCGGACGACGGGGCTCAGCGGAACGCCGGATGCTCCTGCCCGCAACGCGCGACTGGTCATCGAGAATCGCAGTCCGACCTTTTACACCTACGTCTCAGGGTGGGCGACCTTTTACGATGCGGAGGGAGTGCGCTGCGGCGAAGGACTCTTCAAAATGGAAGCCCTCGCGCCGAATGAATCGGCCGAAGTCGAGACGCCGGGCCTGCGCCTGAGCTGTACGCCTCTGACGTGGCGCATCGTCGCCAATAATCTGCTGACGCGCACGACCGATGTGGCGAAGCCGGATGATACCAGGCAGCCCTCATCCCCAGTCAGGATGGATTCATCGCGCATCAGCATTAGCACCGTCCCACCGCTCGTTATTAATATCAACGGCACGGCGCTCCCTCTCCAGTTGGGCAATCCGGTGGAAATCACGGTGGGAGCGGAGCGGATGCGGATCGTGGTGAACGCCGCCCCCTAAAGCGGTCGCCCGATCCTGAGAATAGCCAGTGCGCGGTCTTCGATCGCGGCGTCTTTTAAGCTTGACTCGATGGCTGACAGAGACGGAAACTTAGAGTTCACACTCCTCCAGACTGCCTACGTTCGTTTCCTGAAAAGGAGGATTAAAAGATGGCGGACGAGAAGAAAGAACACAAATGCGCGCATACGACCTGTGATTGTCCGGCGCCGCAAGGCGAAAAGTATTGCAGCGAGTATTGCCATGACGCAGACAAAGCAAAAGTCATGGAGATCGGCTGTGGCTGCGAGCACAAAGCCTGTCTCGGTTAAAGATCACAGGAGACCCGGGCGGCACGCCTCGCGAAGCGTGCCGCCCGGGTCTAAAAAGCACCGGATCGTCAGATTTCGCGCTTCCGATTCAATCGTCTGAGCCTCCTCCGCCACGCTCCTCTCGTGCTTGTATCTGCGATGAAGGGATATCTGAATGGTGAAGCAGACCTCCCATTGGACGGGAAGTTAAGCGCCCGCGCCTGCCTTCTTTGGATATGTTTTTCAAAGAAGCAAGGCGCGCGTTAGAGTAGTGTGTCAGAGGTGACAGCGCACGAGTTATGAACATTTTTACCGATCGACCGATAGGCGGCGCGCGCGCGCGCACAGCGGCCTCGGACGCGGATGTGCTGGCTCGTCTGTGCGAGATCGTCGGCCCGGAATGCGTGCTGGTTGATCCGGACAAGGTGGAGCCGTATGCGCAGGATGCGGTGAAAGAGAAATTTCCGCCGGAGGCCGTTCTCCTGCCGCGCACGGCCGCGGAGATCGCCGCGATCATGGTGCTGGCGAACGAACGGCGCTTTCCCGTCACGGCGCGCGGCGGCGGAGTCGGCTACTCCGGCGGCGCGGTGCCGCTCAACGGCGGCGTCGTGATCGGCACCGACCGCATGAACCAGATCACGGAAATCAATTCGGATGATCTCTACGTCGTGACCGAGCCGGGCGTGACGACGTATGCGCTGCAGCAGGCCGTCGAAGCTTACGGGCTTTTCTACCCGCCCGATCCGGCTTCTTACAAAAACTCGTTCATCGGCGGCAACATCGCGGAAAACGCCGGCGGCATTCGCTCGGCGAAGTACGGCGTGACGAAGCATTACGTGCTGGGACTCGAAGTCGTGATGCCGACCGGAGAGATCATCCGGACTGGCGGACGCACCAGCAAGAACGTCGTCGGGTTCGATTTGACCGGCCTGCTCTGCGGCTCCGAAGGGATGCTCGGCATCATTACGGAGGCGACCCTGCGGTTGCTGCCGCTGCCCGAAGCGACGCGGACCGTGCGCGCGACGTTTCACACGATGCGCGAGGCGTGCGCGTGCGTGCCGCATTTTACGCGCGCACGAGTCGTCCCCGTAGCGATCGAGGTGCTGGATCGAAACGCGATCAGGGCCGTCGAAACGGAGTTCGCGTTCGGTCTCTCTGCGGACGCGGGCGCGCTGCTACTGGTCGCCGTTGACGGCGCTATCGAAGAGGTCGAACGTACCGCGCGCATCGTCGAGGGAGTAGTCAGAGAAGGCGGCGGGTTTGACGTGATCCGCTCGGAGACGCGCGAGGAAGAGGAGCGTTTATGGGACGTGCGCCGCGCTCTCTCACCCGCGATCAAAAAGTTCGGAACGCTGAAATTCAATGAGGATGTCGTCGTGCCGCGCTCGCGTGTGCCCGAATTGATCGAACGCGTCGAGGAGATCGGTCATCGCTATCACACTTTCGTCGTCAACTTCGGTCATCTCGGTGACGGCAATATTCACGTCAACTTTATGTGCGACCGGCAGGACCGGGAGGCGGTGGGGAGAGCCCGCGCGGCTGTCCGCGAAACTTTCGCGGCCTCGGTGGAACTGGGTGGGACGATCAGCGGTGAGCACGGGATCGGCTATGTCAAAGCGCCCTATCTCGAAATGGCGCTCGGCGGTACCACCATCAATGCGATGAAACGCATCAAACAGGCGCTCGACCCGAACGGTATCCTTAATCCCGGAAAGGTTTTTATATAATCACGCTGCGAAGATAGATCCGTGATTCGCCACCGTTAAAGATCTGCGATCACGGGTCTGCACACACTGATTCGATGCTTTCAACGATCTTAGAACTCCAGCGCCTGAAGCGTCTTGATCGTACGGGATGGGCGCTGCGCGGTCTCTATCCGGGGGCCGAATCCGTGGCGGCGCATTCCTATGGCGTGGCGCTGACGGTAATGCTGCTGGCGGATGAGGTGCGCTCGCGTGGCGCCGACGTAAATATCGAAAAGTGCCTGCGCCTGGCCCTGCTGCACGATCTGGCCGAAGCCCGCACGGGCGACCTGCCGCGCGCGGCGGCCCACTATTACAGCGCGGCGGCGCGCCGCAGCGCAGAACGCGCGGCGTTTGATGATATCGTAGGCGAGCTCGGCGCGCCGCAGCGCGACCAGTACAGCGCGTGGCATCTGGATTATGAGGAGCGCGCGAGCATCGAAGCGCGTCTGGTTAAAGCGGCGGACGTGATTGATCTGCTGGCGCAGGCGCTCGTCTTCGAGCGCGCCGGCGCACGCGGGCTCGAAGAATTCTGGGAAGATGTGCCGAGGCGCATATTCGATTTAGAAGGCGCCGCCCGGGACGTAGTCAGCGAATGCTTAACTGCGCTCGTCGAGGCACGCGAGAATCTATGATCGGGAGCGGCTTCCTGCGAAGGGCGCTCCTCCGATCGCGCATAAAGCACGGAAGGCTTTGAAAATTTCAGGTGTCCCCTGAAAGCCTTCGTGCACAACGTTCGTATTTTGGTATGATTGACTGGCTAATACAGATTCTGACTTCACTGCCGCTGACCTCGCGATTCGTTTTCTGGGGGATATTTATATCCGTGATAACTTTCGCAGGCAGCATCGTGATGGTTTCGATCCTGCTCACTAAATTACCGGCCACCTATTTTCAAGCATCACATGATCGTGATTTCTGGATGCACCGTCACCGTGCCATTCGGTTCGTTGCGGTGATTGCGAAAAACGTCATCGGCGTGATGCTGGTGATGCTCGGGGTCGTGATGTCGCTGCCGGGCATACCCGGACAGGGCATCCTGACCGTCCTGCTTGGTATTATGTTGCTTGATTTTCCGGGCAAGCGGCGGTTGGAATATAGGATCGTGAGTCAGCCGAGGGTGCTGCAAACCATCAATCAGTTGCGCGGAAAGTTCGGTAAGCCGCCGCTCATGTTAGATTAAGTGCCGGTGTGGGGCGCGCCATCGAAAGCAGACGGGTCAGAGAACGTACGGTTCTCGCGGGCTTTCGATCTCGCTCGTTGACAAGGGCGAACCGCTTTGTTAGCTTCGCCTGTTGATTTTTGCAGACTCGTTTTAACTCGTATGATGATTTTGTCCCGACGGCGATCACAGTTGATGCCCGATTTTCGTCCGTGGTGCGAAATTTTGTCCTGGCGCCGGTTGTTAATTACGGCCATCGTCGTCACTTCGCTGGCGGCGAGCGGTTGCCTCTTCTCTGTCAAGCGCCAGGTGGTAGTGCCGCAACTTCTCACGCCGCTCGTGGAGGGGGATATGGTGCGGTTGATCGCCGAAGTCAACCGTGTGGCCATCGTCCGCTCGCTCCGCGGCAAGGTTGATATACAGTTTCTCGACACCTCGTTTGCCGAATGCGGCATCGCCGAAAAGTACCGGACGGCGGACGGCACCTTCACACTGCAGCGGCCCGGACATGTCTACCTTGTAATTCAAGCGCCGTTCGTCGGCACGAGCATCGCGGAAATGACCTCCGACGGCGATCGTTTTCGCGTCGCCGTGTTGCAGGGCGAGGAGCGTTTCCGCCGTTTTGTACGCGGCACAAATAGCGCCATCTATCCGAAGCTGGAAACCAATGGCGGGCAGAACGGAAAGTGCGGCGATGGGGGCGGAAAGAAGAACGCGATGAATGTGCAGCGCGCCGTCGGTGCGCTCTCCGGCTTGCGCCCGCAGCACTTCACCGATGCGCTGCTCGTGCGCCCGATCGCCCAGGGTGATCCCACCTTGCTTTACGCGCGCAGTGAGGCTTTTGTGGAAGAACCGGATTCGCGCGCCGGGGCAAAAAATAATGCGCGCGCCGTGCGCGGCTATTACATACTGGACGAACTCGTGCCGGAGGGCGAAGGGCGCGCGCGCCCTGTGCGGCGCTTCTGGTTCGACCGCTACGGCAATCTTCGCCTGTCGCGGTTGCAGACCTTCGATCAGAGCGGACAACTGACGACCGACATCGTCTATAAGGAGCCGAAGAACTTCGGCGTAGGAGGCCGCTATGTGTTGCCTTCGCTCGTGGAGTTGACGCGCCCGCAGGATCACTACTCGCTGCGAATCAGCTATCAATCGCCGGAGGCGGTTAAGATTGACCAGGAGTACAACAAGAGCATCTTCCTCCTGGAGAATAAATGGCAGCTTCCGGAGGTTGATCTGGACGCGCGCGGCGGCTCCGGGGCAGTTACCATCCAGCAGTAAAAAGCTTTCACGCCGACAGCCGCGCGGGTCAAGAGCCGGCAGGCGCTTTCGCTCGAGTGCGCGCGGCGGAAGCCGGCCGCTGACCGCTCCGGTTAAGAGACATGGACAATCTTGTTGCCGCAAATATCCGCCAGCGCCCCGTGCGCGCGCTCGTCAGCATCGCCGGCGTCGCGCTCGGCGTCTGTCTCGTGATGCTGTTTACGGGGCTCGCCCGCGGTATGGCGAACGACGTGCAGCGGCGTTCAGCGAATCTGCGCGCGGAGATCATCTTCACCCGGCCCGGCTCGATGGAGTTGACGAGTTCGACCACGAATATCAGCACCAGGTATACGGATCAGCTACAGCGCATTGACGGTGTCGAATCAGTGCTGCCCGTGATCCGTTACCCTTTTCAAAGCGGTCGCGGGTTCGGTTTTGAAATGATCGAAGGAGTGGACTGGGCAGCGTATGCGGCGATGAACGACATGCGCATCATCAGTGGCCGCGCGCCGGCCGCCCCGGATGAAATCATCATCGATGAGACCAAGGCGAGAAGTAGAAGTGTGGATGTCGGCGGCGTATTGAATCTATTCGGCAATCAGCCTTACCGCATCGTCGGGATTTACGCCCCCGAATCCGGCCCGCGCATCAAGATGACGCTCGCCGCGATGCAGGACGTACTGGAAGCGCCGGGCAAATGTAGCTGGATTCTCGTCAAGTGTGCTGATACGAATGAGCAACTGGAAGTCGCGCGGCGGATTGATGCGGCGCTGCCGGGCAACAAGATTCAGTTTACGCGCGACGTTCTGACCAACATCGAAAAGAGCATTCCCTACCTGGGAGTATTCCTGCGCGCGCTGGTCGGTCTGGCGGCGATCGTCAGCGTGCTGGTCGTCATGCTGGCGATGTACACGACCATTACCGAGCGGACGCGCGAGATCGGCGTGTTAAAGGCGCTCGGGGCCTCGCGCGGTTATATCATCGGGGTAATCGAGAAGGAGGCGCTGCTGATCAGCGCGGCGGGCCTGGTGGTTGGGTTCATCCTTTCTTTCATCGCGGGATTTTTGATCCACCGCGCTTACGGATTGGTATTCGAATACGGCTGGACGTGGGGGCTCGTCGCCGCCGCGATCGGCCTCGGCGGCGGCGCTCTCGGCGCGCTTTACCCGGCCGTGCGCGCCGCTAATCTCGATCCGGTCACCGCGCTCTCTTACGAGTGAGTTTCTGAAGGCCCGGCAAGAGAATTTGATAAGGGAATAGGATTTGATAAGGGAATGGCCGCTCACCCCCGTCGATTAAAGACTGGTCGTTGATGAAGACGATTCTAAAAGCTGAAAATCTTGAGAAGATCTTCCGCATCGGCAACCTCGAAGTGCCCGCGTTGCGCGGCGTCACGCTGGAGGCGCAGGAGGGCGAGTTTGTCGCGATCATGGGACCCTCCGGATGCGGCAAATCGACGCTGCTGCACCTGCTGGGCGGATTACTGACGCCGACGAGCGGGCGCATCGAGATTGACGGCGAGGATTTGACCGCCGCCTCGGACGCCGCCCGCACGGACATCCGCCGCCGCAAAATAGGCTTTGTCTTTCAACGCTTTAATCTTTTCCCGACGCTGACGGCGGAAGGTAATCTCCGGCTGGCCGAGCGCATTCACGCCCGCAATGGCGCGGATGATCCCGAACGACGCCGCGAAGTGCTCAGCCTGCTCCGGCTCGAAGGCAAAATGCACCACAAGCCGCTCGAGCTCTCCGGCGGCGAACAACAGCGCGTCGCCCTGGCGCGCGCCGTCGTGACCCGCCCGGCGATCATCCTGGCCGACGAGCCGACCGGCAACCTCGATTCGGAAAACTCGGCCATCGTGCTTAACATGTTTCAGGAGATGAATTACCGCTTCAACCAGACGATCATCATGATCACGCACAATCCGGAAGCGGCCGCGATGTGTCGGCGTATCGTACAGATGCGCGACGGACAAATTGTTGCGCCGACGACTAATGTGCAGATATAATGCATGGCGGCTAGCAGGTGACGCGTGACAAGCGAAATCTCTTGTCTGCGGTCACCTGTGATTCGTTTTAACTGTGACAGATTGGCGAGCGATGACGCATTTTTTTCGAGCCATCAAAAATATCCTGTTCTGGTCATATCGGCGGACGACATGGCAGTATGACGTGCTGTGCGCGCTGATCCTCGCCTTTATCTTTCTCACGCCAAAAAGCTGGTTTGAAAACAGCGAACCCAAGTACCTCGGAGCGCATCAAAAGGGGCCTAAAGCGGCAGTAACGCTGCAAATTAAGCCCGATCCCCTCACGGCTCAACCCGACATGCATGAACTTGAACAAAGCGCCCGCGCGCTGGCGGGTCGCCCTGATGCACATCTCAGAGAGGTACGCCCCGTGAGGGCCGCAGACGGCCAAATCACCGCTTACGAGGTTGACATAGACTAATCTTCTAATATAATCGCTCGGATTTGGAGACCGGGCGAGCCGTTTCCCCTGATTTTTTAAAGGAGTTTACATGAAGAAATTTGTTAGGCTTGGCCTCCTTGCGACAGCATTGCTCGCGATTGCCCTCCCCCTGGCGATCGCACCTCCGCGTGCTAATGCGCAAGGCGCTGGCCTCGTCAGTTCAATTATTAATCGTATGGAACGCAACCGGAGAGACCTGCGGTCTTTGCGCGCCGGTATCATCATGGAGAAGTTCAACTCTCAGATCGGTGACAAGGATAATTACTTCGGTGACGTGATTTACCTGCCGGGCACGGGAAGCAACTCTTCGGTGCGCGTTGACTGGCAAAAACCGCAGCTCGAAACGCTGGCCGTCACCGACGGCAAATACACGCTGTTTCGCCCGCGCCTGAAGATGGCCTATGTCGGCGATGCCAATTCGAGCCGGGGTAAGGTCAGCGGCGTACTCGGCTTCAGTCTCAACGTGTCGCGGCAGCAGCTGTCGAGCAATTTCGAGCCGCCGCAGTATCTCGGCGAGGGGATTCTCTACGGCGACCTGCACGTGACGCATCTGCGGCTCGTCCCGAAGGGCAAAGCCAGCTACAAATACGCCGAGATCTGGGTTGACGGAAGCGGCATGCCGGTGCAGACCAAAGTGGTCGAACGCAACGACGACTCGACCACCGTGCGTTTAACCAACGTGCAGCGCAATGCGCCCATCTCGTCTGCCGAATTTCGTCTGCAACTCCCCGCGGACGTTAAAAAAGTTCGCGGCTGACAGATTTATCCGGCGGGGAAACGCAGCAAAAGGGTTCTGGCAAGGAGACGTCCGGAACCCTTCGCTGTTTTCGCTCAAATCAAGATGCGGCTCTTTCGCCCGCTTTACAGGCGTGCATCTTTATTATCTTTCCTGGCGAAGCCCCTCGAAGGCATAAGAGTTGCAACGCGTTTTCTCAGTCGATCAGTATTGAGATGAGCGGCACAGTAGAGCCTTGATGAAGCGAAGCAAATTCCTCAAACTCAAGCTGCGTGAAGCCAGTTTTATCGCGCGCGGCCTGCTTTCGCCGCACCATCCGGTGCTCGCCCATATCATCCCGATGCGCCGCTGCAATCTCGCCTGCGCCTACTGCAACGAGTACGATCACACATCCGCTCCCGTGCCGCTCGACGTGATGCGCGAGCGCCTGGACAAGCTCGCCGCGCTCGGCACCTCGATCATCACCATTTCCGGCGGCGAGCCGATGATGCACCCTGAGCTTGACGATATTATCCGGCACGTCCGCGAGCGCGGAATGATCGCCGGATTGATCTCGAACGGTTATTACATGACGCCCGAGCGGATCAAGCGTCTGAACCGCGCCGGACTGGAATATCTTCAGATCAGCATCGATAACGTCAAGCCGGATGATGTTTCGCGAAAGAGTCTGCGGGTGCTCGAAAAGAAATTAAAATATCTTTCCGAGCACGCTGATTTCCACGTCAATATCAATTCCGTGATCGGCGGCGGGATACGCACTCCGGAAGATGCGCTGGTGATCGGACGGCGCGCCATCGAACTCGGCTTCTCGACCACCGTCGGCGTCATCCACGACAGGCACGGAAGCCTCAAGCCGTTGAGCGAACTGGAGCAACGCGTCTTTCACGAGACGAAGCAGCTCGGCAAACAGACCTACACGCGCCTCGACTGGTTCCAGAAGAATCTCGCCGCAGGACGCGCCAACAACTGGCGCTGCCGCGCCGGCGCGCGCTACCTCTATATTTGCGAAGACGGCCTCGTCCACTACTGCTCACAACAACGCGGCTATCCCGGCATCCCGCTCGCAGACTACACGATGAAAGACTTCGCGCGCGAGTACAATGCGGAAAAGCCGTGCGCGCCCTTTTGTACCGTCGCCTGTTCGCACAAGGTCGCGGTTCTGGACAACTGGCGCAATCCCCAGCAGACCGTCAAGATAAAGGGCACAACGACCGAAGCAAACGATTCGGTCGGCCGGATGCTGCGGGCCGAATAGCGAAGCACACTCGCTTCCATCCGCACAGTTCTGATTTCCCTAAAACCCGGATACATGAGCAGGGCGAGGAAGTCCGCGCCGCGCGTCATAAGCACGCGAGCGTGCGAAGCCGGGAAGCATACCGCGGTGCCGCGATCTCTCCGAGAGAGAGACAAGCGCCGATGGTGCTGCGCCAGCGATGTGAAGTTACCTTCATCCGTCAGAACGCTGTAAGCTTGACTGGACCGGCGGTGAACCCCGCGCAGGCGGCGTAGACCGAGACATGCTCGCTACTCCTTACGGACGCTTGCCGCGCTTGCGCTCGGCCTCCTGCCGAACCTCCTCGGCCTCCTTCTGCTCATTCTCTTCTTCGACGCTCACTACGCTCCCGTCCTTCGCATCCACCTGCACTTCGGTGATCGTCCCCCGGTCGTTGCGGATGTCGAACGAATAGACGAGCCTCCCGTGCTCGCGCTCCAACTCGCCCTCCTCGACCGTGCCTGGAGCACGAAGCCGACGAACATTGAGGCGTCGAGCAGGATGAGCAGGAAGACGAGCGGGTAAGTCCACGCGCCGGCACTCGTCGTTAAGTAGTTAATCAGCCATGAGAACATACGGTCTGAACAAGCATTGCCACGTCTGCCCGGATCTTCCCGTCTCCGGCCGAAGGCCCGCGCTCGGCGCACCGTCCGGTCACCGGGGATTGTCGACGGGGCGGCGGACGAGCGGAGGCCGCGCGGTTTCCGAGCAGTAAACTTATACAAGGTCAGAGATTAACCGGGGATAAATTGAAGCAGGTGGGAGTAAACTGTAACGGGGTGGTTGCTGTGAGCTTGAATCGATGGATAAACACGATCAAAGCCGCCATCGGTCGCGGGGTATTTCCGCATGAGGTGTCGTTCATCCTCGAACTTCCCTTGCGAAAACTGTTGCTCTCCCCGAGCACGCTGGCTGATCGGCTGCCTCTCACGCCGACGAGCCGCGTACTCGAAGTGGGCGCGGGGTCGGGCTTCTATAGCGTTGAAGTCGCGCGCCGGATTCTGGAGGGGCAGCTTGAGCTTTTAGACTTGCAGCCCCAGATGTTGCAGAAGGCGAAGCTGAAACTCGAAGCCGAAGGGTTGCACAACGTAGGTTATACGCCTGCGGATGCGGGTGAACTCCCTTTCAAAGAAGATTCCTTCGACGTGGTCTACCTTGTCGCCGTGCTGGGCGAGGTGGCGGACCATGCAGGCTTCCTGAAGGAAACATACCGCGTGCTGAAACCCGATGGGACTCTTTCAATTAGCGAGCATTATCCCGACCCGGATTTTTCGTCATTCCCCAAAGTTAAATTGCTCGTCGAAAAAGTAGGTTTCGAGTTGTCCAAGCATCACGGAATGAAGTGGAGCTACACTGCGAACTTCAGGAAAGCAAAGGTCAGGTACTGATGCAACCACCGCTTTCATTTTCCCACAGGACAAATAGCTCAAGGATCCCGGTCGCCGACCTTCAACCTGGTCTTTTCCTGATTCGACAGGGTATCAGACGGGATAGTTTGTCACTGAAAAGTCTCATCCGGCATCGTCAAATATGCGGGAGAGTCGTCGCTTCCTCCCGGTGATTAAGCGCGTCAAGCGCGCTGGCGATATGGTAAAAAGCAGATCATCTGCTTCTCCGCCGCGTTCCGCGGTGAGAAACTCGTCGAGCACCGCGAAAATAAAGGCTGCCGGACGCAGCAGCTCGAAGAGCGCGCCGGCGGAGATTGGCCATCGAAGGCTCATGGTGGTTAGTAGTGTTGATCCGTTTCGCCGATGCTGTGAAGCTTCATCGTTCCCGATAGGCCCAGCCCTGACAGCTTGCCCGCCATCAGCACGACCAGTTCGCCATCCTTCACGATGCCCGCTTCGAGCAGCGCACGTTCGCCTGTGCGCACCATGTCTTCGGTATTGTCGCACAGCGGGTGCAACAGGGGCTCGATGGACCAGATCAGCGCCAGTTCGTTCTGCACTTCTTTGGAATGCGTCAGGGCGATGATTCTATGCTCCGGCCTGAGCGCCGAAAGCCGGCGCGCCATCAATCCGGATTCAGTGAAAACGGCGATGGTGTCCACGCTCATCTCCTCAGCCGCGAAGGCGGCTGCTTCGCACATCGCGCGGCTGAATTTGCCGGATTGCTTGCCGATCCATTTCGAGACCGCGCTCGAGCCTGTCGGGCGGCCCGCCTCGGCCGTCTCGATGATCCGTGCCATGGTGGCGACGGCCGCCACCGGATGCTTCCCCGTCGCCGTCTCCGCCGAGAGCATCAACGCGTCTGAGCCGTCCCACACGGCGTTGGCAACATCCGAAGCTTCGGCCCGTGTCGGGCTCGGGTTGGTAATCATAGACTGCAACATCTGCGTCGCTGTAATCACGAATTTGCTCGCGAGGTTGGTCTGCTCGATGATCCGCTTTTGGTAGACGGGCACGAGTTCGACGCTCGTCTCGACGCCGAGATCACCACGCGCGACCATAATGCCATCGGCGGCGTCAATAATCGCCTCAAGATGGACAATCGCTTCCGCCTTTTCGATCTTGGCGATGAGCGGCGCCGTGCCGCCGGCAGCGCTGATCAGCGCTTTGGCTTCGAGGCAATCTTCAGCGCGGCGCACGAATGAGAGCGCAATGTAATCTGCTCCCTGACGGATGGCCCACTGTAGATCGCGCCGATCTTTGTCGGTCAGCGAAGGAATCGGTAGCGTTACGCCTGGCAAATTGATCCCTTTCCGCTCGGCCAGCACCCCACCATTGATGACGCGGCACACGACGTCCGTCTCGGTCGTGCGCTCCACGTGTAACTCGATCGCGCCATCATCCAGCAGCAAACGCGCTCCGGGTTGGACATCGCGCGCCAGGCTGGGATAGTTGGTTGAGACCTCGCGCGCATCGCCCACCACGGACCTCGTCGTAATGGTGAAAATCGCGTTCGTTTCGAGCGTGACCGGCTGACCGCCTTTAAGCACGCCCGTTCTGATCTTCGGCCCCGAGAGATCAACGAGCAGGGACAGCGGACGCTTCATGCTCTCGGCCGCCGTGCGCGCACGCTTGATGCTCTCCGCGTGCTCTTCCTGCGTTCCGTGCGACATGTTGATGCGCACGGCATTAGCGCCTGCGACCAGCAGCGCTTCAATCACTGCCTGGTCGCGCGAAGCGGGTCCGAGCGTGGCGAGAATTTTGGCCCTTCTCACAGAAATTTATCCCCCGTCATCCCGTTCGGTGAGCTGTAACCGAAACGAAAATACCATCTCAAGATGTAACTCCGAGTTTCCCGGCAGATACCAGGAATCACACTTCGAAAGACCTTCCGGCCCGCCGATCATAGCTCACCGCCATCACCGATCCATGAAAACGCCCCGTCAGCCCACACGCCGAAGCGAAACGGGTGGCCTTCGGAATGGTTCTCTTTGCCGATGAAAGGAAAGTAGATGTCCCGGATGCGACAGAGCTCGTCGAAGGTGACGAGCAGCGTGCCATTGCCGACGGGTATGTCGCGGGGCATATCGAGCCAGTAGTTTGTAGCAATTAGCGAGCACTGCTCGCACGAATAGGATCTGTCGTGGTCTTACTGCTCGCTATTTTTTGTCTCTGCGGCTTAACTGATTTGCGATTGTTTGTTCGATCTCCTGCCGGTCTTTTTCTTCCCAGCTCATGAAACGCGCGGCGACGCGGCCATCGGCGCCGAAGAGGACGGCCTGCGGCACGCCATACTTACCGTCCGGCGTCGGCGTCATGTAAAGCATAAAGAGTTCCGTCGGAGACCATACGATATCGTTCTCGATGCTCGCCTCGCGCGCGTAAGTCTCGACCAGTTCGCGATCAACATACGGATTGTGCGGAGATAAATTAACCACCACCAGGCCACGCTCACGATAACGCTTCGCCATCTCGGCGACGAACGGCGCATGCTTGCGGCAGTGGGGGCAGGTCGCGGTGAAGAAATCAAGCAGCACCACACGACCGCGCAGCGACGAAAGGCGAAGCTCCTTCCCTTTGAGCGTCTCGAGCATGTAATCGGGAACGCCGGTGATGGCGCCACCGGCATCATCGGCGCGCGGCAATTCGGCCGCCGGATCGGAAGTCGAGGCCGGCGAAGTTGATGCTGACGATACCTTGCCGCTGAGAGTTACCCCGCGCGCCGGGGAGAAAAAGAGCGCCAGCAGCAGCATTACCAGCCCTGCCGCACTGCGAGAAGGTGACATCGTTTGGCTTAAACCTCCTGAAATACGCGCGTGTATCCTTGCTCGCTGCCCACACCAGCCTGGAGAGATAACGTGTGTTCCTGACTGCGCCGCTACTCGGATTTTACTTCGTCAGACAGCGCGGTCTGAATAAGACGCTCAAGCTCCGCGGGCATCGTGCTGTCGTAACCGATAAAACGCTTGATGAACTTTCCGTTGCGATCAAAGACATACGTTTGCGGAATCGCGGTATTGTCGGCGAGAAACAATTCGACCAGCGCCGGGTCGGGGTTCCCGAGCGGATAATCGATGCCGAGTTCTTTGACAAAGCCGGGCACCTTCACGCGGTCGGCCCCGTCACCGACATTTAAGCCGACGATGCGCAAGCCGGCAGGACCGTACCGGCGCTGCAGCGCGATCAGATGCGGAATCTCCTCGCGGCACGGCGGACAGTAAGTGGCATAAAAATCGAGCACCAGCACTTGTCCGCGATGATCTGAAAAGCTGGCGCGACGTCCATCAAGCAGCGTCCAGCCGCGCGCTGCCTCACCGCTGCCGCTTCCGGACTTCGCGATGGGCGGCAGCGGCAGCCCCGTGGAGGGGGCGGAAGAGCCCTGCGGTGTCGCGGTCGCGACATCTTTTTTGGTCGCCCCATCGAGGCTGCACGAAGTGAAGAAAGCGAGGCAGAGCATGGCCGCAACTGTCGCCGCGACGCGCAGTCGGCCGGGCGCTTCCGGGTCTCTCGAGAAAAAGAAGTGCATTATCGGTAAAACTCCTCTGGAGAAGAGATGGTCATTTTACACGATGAACCCACCGGAAGCACGCGCGACGTCGGCCGTCGACGTCTCCTCACCGCCGCGCGCGCCCTCTCGGAGGAGAACGCCGTGGGGCGTTTAGGATGCGCCGTCATTTGAGGAGGAATTTTGATTAAGGTCTTCGATGGCAGGATGCGGCACGGTTTCCTCTGTCGGAACGCCGTATTCCTCATCGGCCCAACGGCCGAAATCCAGCAATTTGCAACGTTCCGAGCAGAAGGGACGTGTCGGATTATCTTTCCACACGGTAGGCTTACCACAGATCGGACACTTCATATGATTTTAAACAGCTGCGCTCTCCTGATGAGGACGCCCGGGCATCTCAGGAGAAGAAGCAAAACCCCGCCAATTTTAATCCGCGATCCCTTCAGACGACCGCGAGCGCGGGAGGATTCTTGAGTAAAATCTTTCGATCAACAAAATCAATAATACCTTCGCGACGCATCTCGTTTAAGCGCACGGTGACGCTCTCGCGGGTTGATCCGACGATCGAAGCGATCTCCCGATGAGGCAGCGCAAGGTCAATCAGCACACTACCATCAGCGTCCGGACGACCATATCTTTCCGAAAGTTCGAGGAGCGCTTTATCGAGCCGCACCGGAATCGCATCGAGCGCGAAATCCGCGACGCGACGTTCCGCACGCGCAAGACGTTGACCGACCAGACGGAAGGTGTAATCATAAAGCTCGCGGTGCATGACCATCCCCCCTTTAAAATCTCCCACCGGAATGCGCAAACAGCAGGCGTTTTCATAGGCCACGGCACACTTCGTGCGGGCGCCGGTATCATAGAGAGCTGATTCGCCAAATAATGATCCGGCGCCGAGAATATCGATGACGGCTTCGCGCCCTGTCTTTTCCTCGACAGAGCAGAGCTTAACGCGGCCGCGCGCGATCACGTAGATTGAGTCGGCCATGTCACCCATGCGGTAGATAAAACGCCGTCGACGGAAGTCGATCGCCACTGACTTGGCGGCGAGTTGCATCAGGAGTGGCTCATCGAGTCTCGTGGCAAGCTCGGATTGGCGTATAATCTCTGCGCGTTCTTCAATTGAGAAGTCGCAGGCACGTGGATGTGGCATCTTCGGTAATCCTCAAGGGGGTGAATAGTGGTTTGTGGCTCTCGTGTAATGAGGCGTTAAGATTGCGCACGCGCGCGGGGTGGCCCGCTAGCTCCACAAGTGTTGGTTGCCGGATAAGGAAACAGAAATGCTAGCGTGGAAATAAATTACCAATTCGCGAGGTTTTTCTATTTACGGCTATTCGAACACGCTCGATGAGGAGCAAGGCAAGTTTCAAACGAACGGGCGCGAACGGCAACCGACCTTGATATAGGGGAGCACTCTAGCATGAAGCGGCGAGGGCACGCAAGACCTGCACGGAAGACCTGTCACGGGAGACCTGTATTGAGAGAGCCCGGCGCGCGGATGAAGATATGACAAGCCCAAAATCGAACGTCCTTGTTGTGGACGATGACCCGGACAAGCTTCAGTTGCTGACCTATGCGTTGGAAATGGCGGGATATACCGTACGTACGGCCATCGATGGTGTCGAGCCGAATGCTTGCCGCTGTCCAGGCCTTCCCCCGCCGCTTCGACGCCGATGAGTCGGG
>JANOGZ010000423.1:0-1954 GCA_031406255.1 Pyrinomonadaceae bacterium
CCCGCAACATGCCTCGTGTCTCGACTGCCATCGCCAGCAGTTCTTCGCTCGTGAGCGCCCCGCCCCGCGAATCTGCGCGGTCTGCCACACGCGTGTCACCCCGCGCAACACCACGCGCCACCCGTTCCCGAACCCCGTCGAAGCTTTCGACACTTCGGCGAAGGGGCGCACCGCTCATTCGGATTTCGATATTAACTTTCCTCACGATAAACACCTCGAGCTTTTTGCCGGGCGGCGTACGGCCGACGGCGACGGCACGGGCGCGCGTTTCGTGCGCGCCTCGCTCCGGCGCGCGGGCGCGTTCACGAACCAGGAGAGCAACCTGAAGAGTTGTGCGACCTGCCACCAGACCTACCAGCCGCAGGGCGATTCCGACGATGAATACGTCACGAAGCCGCCGAAGGATTTGTCCGAAGAATCCTTCTGGCTGAAGAAAGGCGCATTCAAGACTTCGCCGCGCGACCACGCCGCGTGCTTCACCTGCCACTCGGTTGAAGGCGGCATAGACCCCGCCCCTTTGGCCTGCGCCGCTTGTCACAAGCTCCTGCCGCCGGGACTGAAGGTGAGTCTGACGCAGGCGCACGACGACTTCGACCCGAAGCTGGCGACGGCGATGGGGATCACTGACAAGGCGACGCTTCAGATGTGGAACCGGCGCGACGCGGCGCGGTTCCGTCACGAGTGGCCGCCGCACGACCTCGCCTGCACGACATGTCACAACCCAGCGGCGATGAACACATTGGACGAGGCGACGAAGAAGGTCCCCATCCTGAGTTGCGGCGGCGAGGGCACCGGTTGTCATATCGAGCCGACCGGGGACGGGGTCTTGAACACAGCGGTCGCGCGGAAGAAGGCTGAGCCGGCTTTCCAGTGCACCAAGTGTCATACCATTAACGGTCGGCTGCCGTCGCCGGAGACGCACGCAAGCGCCGTCCTGCCGCCCGGGGCGAAGTAACCGCCATGCCGCAAAGATGCACGCCAGCCGCATTTGCTGATGGGACGTGCGCCGCGGGCGGGGCGCGGCGCTGGGCCGCGCTCGCCGTCCTGCTGGTCGCGGTTCTCGGCTTCGTCCTGATGCTCGCTCTCAACTCGCGCGCGGCAGCCTCGTTTTCCGCGTCGGAGACCGCGCCGAAGGTTTTCGAGCCCGTCAGCGCAGCGAGTCAGGGGGGCGGCGATTACTCGAAGTTCCAGCACACGAACCCACAGCACGCGCGGCTGCCGTGCCTGTTGTGCCACCGCCGCGAGAGCAACTCGCCGCGGCCCGTCCGCTCCGTCGGGCACACGCCGTGTACGGGCTGCCACACGCTGCAGTTCGCCGATTCGGCGAATCCGATCTGCACGATCTGTCACGCGCGCCCCGGGTCGGGCGCGGTCAGGGCCTTCCCGCGTTTGCACAGCTTCACCGTCAGATTCGACCACGCGCGCCACGAGCGCGGAGCGGCACGGCCCCGTGAAGCATGCGCCGCCTGCCACCGGCCCGCGCGGCGCGGCGTCGCGCTCTCGATCCCGGCGGGCCTGGGCGCGCACACGACCTGCTTCCAGTGCCACGGGCCGCGCGCGCAAGGTCCCTCGGGGCGCGACATCTCGTCGTGCGGGACGTGCCACGAGGTCGGTCGCCACGCGCGCACCCCCGAGTGGACGCGCGCCTACCGCGTCAACTTCAATCACGCCGGGCACACGCGCGAGGGACTGAGCTGTCATGAGTGCCATCGGGTCAGGGCCGGCCTGCCGCGGGGGAAACAGGTCACGTCGCCCGTCCCGTCGCAGCACCAAGCCTCCCCGCGCGCGCCGAAGAGCTGCATGACATGCCACGACAACCGGCGCGCCTTCGGCGGTGACGATTTTTCGGATTGTAAGAGATGCCACCAGGGGAACACATGGCACTTCTGAAGTTCCCCGAACGACAAGAGGAAGGGAGTAGAGAAGGTAAACAGACCGCCCGACTAAAGTCAGC
>JANOGZ010000495.1:0-11650 GCA_031406255.1 Pyrinomonadaceae bacterium
CACCGACCACCGACCACTGCTATTATGTCCGAATCAGCGCATCTACCAATGAATTTCGGTGGCATTACCGAAGAGGAGCTATCGGGTTTCGATGGCGCGCGGATACTCGTGTGGCCCGTCTCCTATGAAGGCACGGTTTCCTACGGCACGGGCACGGGCCGCGGCGCGGAGGCGATCATCAAGGCCTCACGCAACATGGAGCTTTATGATGAGGAGACCGACACGGAAGTCTACCGTCTCGGCATCCACACGCTTGCCGAGTCGGCGTCGGTTGACCCGCCGGAACGGATGATGGAGGCGCTGCTCGAGCGTGCGCGCGAACTGGTCGCCACCGGAAAATTCATCGCGATGATCGGCGGCGAGCATTCGGTCAGCGCGCCCGTAATCCGGGCGCACGCCGAAAAATACGAGAACCTCTCGGTGCTGCAAATAGACGCGCACGCGGATCTGCGCGATACCTATGACGGCACGCCGCATTCGCACGCCTCGATTATGGCGCGCGTCACGCGCGACCTGCGGCTGCCTTCCGTGCAGTGCGGCATCCGCTCGATCTCCGCCGAGGAAGCGCGCTCGCTCGACGAACTCCCGACGCGGATTTTCTGGGCCAAGGATATCGTCGGGCGGACTGACTGGTGGGGCGAGGCCGTCTCCGGTCTCACCGAGAACGTGTACCTGACGGTTGATATTGATGGGCTCGATCCGTCTCTCGTCGCCCAGACCGGCACGCCGGAACCGGGCGGTCTCGGCTGGTATGAGACGCTCGGGCTCGTTCGCACGCTGGCGCGTGAACGCCGCATCGTCGGCATGGATTTAACCGAATACTCTTATGTCGAGAATCAGGAGGCTTCGGCTTTCCTCTGCGCCAAGCTGATTTACAAATCGCTGTCCTTCATCTTTGAGGGAGAGAGCGAGCGCGTGCGCGGCACAGAGCGGACGCACCCCTCACACGCCGGTGTTTCATAATCTCGGTGCCGGACGAGCGTTTCGGATTAAATCCGGCGCGCTACTCTTCAGCCGCGTGCGTCACGTGAGAGCCTTGTTACGGTGGCGGCTGTTGCCCTTGCTGAAGAGACTTCTCGAATGCTTCGAAGGCCTCGCTCACCTGTGCCGGGGTGAGGCTATGGCGGACGGTCTCGGCGGACGTTACCGCCGGTCTCGTGTTTTTCCCCATCGGCGAGGCCGGCTCGACGCGGTTCTGTCCGTTTTTATGAGATCGCCTTTCTCTTCCGCTGAGGCTGGCGAGATATTCAGCGTAGCGCGCGCGGTCGCTGTTGCTCATCTCTGTGATGTTCGCGCCGATCAGATAGCCCGTCTCCTCGTCGTCTTCGGCAATCTGTTCGAAGCGCACAGAGACGGCGTGAAGGCAGACCAGGCCCGTCGGAAGCTCGAGCGTAATCCGCATGATGCTATCGGTATCGGTGAGATAACGTTCGCCGAGCCGGATGATGGGCGTGATCAGCGTCAGGCCGCTCTCGCCGAGGTCGCGCGTATACCCTGAGAGCACCGACGCGTGATGCGCGGCGTAGCCCGCGGCGTTTTTCTTCGCGTCGAGCAGCGAGACGCCGCAGGGCAGTTGCACCAGCCGCCGCGCTCCACGGCGCGGCATCTGGCGACGATCGCCGACATATGCGCGAAGTCTTGATGTGATGCGGCTGAACAATGTTAACACTGCTTGACCTGCGGTTCGCTTTCGACTTCCCGCCGAAAAGACATTCCATGTGATCCTGATTTTAACAGGCTGTCAATGGAAAGGCATGCCGGGCGGGCGAGCCAACGTCTGCTTCGAGCAAATTAATTCACCCACGCGCCCTTTTCTCCTGACGAGCGGAGTTATTCGATTACGAAGTCGACCCTCTGCGTGGCGCTGGCCTTCGCAATCCGATCAGTTGCGCTGACCTGTAAGGTATATAGCCCCGCCGACATTCCCCTGAGAGGTATCTCGGCCGCATAGGGGATGCGCGCAAAGTCTGTCGTCTGTGCCGTCGCGACCCGGTGCGCCGGTGCGCCGATTACGAGACGGTCATTGCGAAGAATCTGTATTTCGAGAGAGACATCGGGCGGCGCCGCGCCACCCCCTGACGGGCGCGCCGGATTATAGATATAAAGTTGTAAAAGCATGCGCGAGGCGCGTGAGAAGCGTTTGCCGACGTTGAGCTTGATGTCCTGCAGGGCCGAGGCATCTTTGTCCGGCCGGGTTCCGTCGCTTCGCCGCTCGCCGATGAGCAGGCTGCTCAGAGAAAACTGTTTCGGCGCAAACTCCGGTATCTCGACCCACTGGAAGGCGCTGCCGATGCGCCCGCTTTGGCCGTCGCGCGCCGCGACGCGAACCTGGTAGAGTCCTTTGGCGAGCGGGATGGGAAAGTTGGCCAGGAGCCTGTTCTGATTGGACTCCGCTTCATTTGCCGAAGCCTGCATCCAGGTCAGCTTTCGTCCGGAACTGGAGACGAGTTTGCCCTCGCTGTTGAGAACGAAGTAGGCCAGATCGATCTCCGCATTCTGCTTATCTCCCGCTTTGATAAACTCGAGACCCTCGGGCGCAAGCTGCACGGAAGCGTTCAGCATCGAACCGCTGGCCGGATCATTCGTGAACGTGGCGTAGAGCGCGACCGATAGATCGCGGCGTGTAAAAGGAGAATTGAGCGCGGCATTCAATTCGGCGTTCGGCGAATTCGCGGTCACCGTTTTATTGTCGGCAAGGCTGTTTGCGGGTGGCTGAAGAGGCGCATCGTAAAAGCCGCGCCGCACCATCACCGTCAGGTCGGGCCGGCCTTTAATACTTACTTCGAGACGCCGGAAGGTCGGATTGTTCTGCTCGACGCGCTCCGGACGCCAGGCGAGAAGGTAGTAGGCAGATGTCTCTTCGAGGACTTTAGTGATCCCCGACTTGATATTATTGGTATTCAGTATGGCGCGACCGCCCGTCTCGGCCGCGAGCGTGCGCAGCACCTCCTGCGAGGCGGCGGCCTCGGCGATGGCCAGGCTACCAAAACTCACCGAAGCCGATAGACCTTCATTCGCCAGTTCGGGCAGCACCTCCGTGCTCGCATCAGCAAAGCTAGCGAACAATCCCCGCGCATCCACCGTGTAGATAACCGTACCGGTGCGCGCCGCCGCATCCGTCACACGCTGCAACCGATAGCGGACGTTGGAGTTGCGCGGATCGACGACAAATCCGTCGGAGACGAAGAAGACGAGCTTGCGCCCCGGCAGCGACCCCGAGCCACGCGCCAGGCTCTCAAGCGTGGAGAGGATATTCGAATTGATAACGGAAGCCTGCTGCAGCACGTTTCGCGCCGTAGATCTGACCTGCTGCTCGGCCATCGCTCTGAAGTTGGCCGGATTTCTGATAATCGGTAATTCGCTCAGGGCCTCCGCGATTTTATATTCGAGCACGTCGCGATCGTTTCGGTCTATCGCGCGCGCCTGATAGGCGGTCATCGGGCGACGCGCGTTGTCGAGCACGGAACGCGTCTGGTATCTGACGCGCGCGACTGCGGCGCGGAGAACATCCTTGTTGTCGGTGAACTGTTGGAGGAAACCGATCCCCCCGCTTGACGAAGCGACCAGCGCCTGGTCGCCCGGCCCCATATCCTTGTTGATAAAATTCAACAACACCTCGCGCGTGCGCTGGATGCCGTCGGGCGACAGATGCAGATCATCTACGAAAAATATGATCGTCCGCCCGCGCGCGCCCGTCGAGGCAACAGTGGCCGGCGCACGCGGAGTGCCGCGCGCGGCGGCGAGCTGCGCTTCTTCGGTGGCGCTTCCCGCCGTCACACGCTCGAAGAAAGAGATCGGTTGTGGCTGCCCGTCCACGCGCAACCCGAACTGCTCGCGCTCCAGGCCGTCAACGAAGCGTCCCTTTTTGTCAAACACCATCACATCAGTCTGGACGAGATTCGTATTAACGCGGATGACCTCATCCTCACGCCCTGTCGTCTGCGGCGACTTGGCAGGCTCACGCACTTCCTGGGCGCGTCCGGTCTGCGCGATCGCTCCCAGGCAAACCATCACCGCGCAGAGAAAAATCCGCATCATGAAATTAATCTGTCCAGGCATAGGCCTAGCCCTTTGTCAGATCGAATTTGCGATTTCATCCCGGGGGAGACTTTATTCGTGACACGCGGACGCGCCGGAGCATCCATTAATGTCTCTTAAGAACACACGCGCGTCTCTGTAGCTCAGGAGAGCAAATGCTCATGCTCTCTAAAGAGCGCGAGCTGATCTTCGCCCCACCCGCTCGCGCGGAACTCCGCATGCACGAGCGCCAGCGCGCGTGCTATCTCCAGCGAGGTATATGAAGAAGCGTTTTTGCTGTTGATCGCGACGCGCGCCAGCTCCGTCCGTCTCAACAGCTCATCCAGATCCGCCAGCCTGGCGTACTGAAGCCCGATCGCCGCCGCTAAAATCTTCGAGAGCTGTTTATCGTTAATGGCCGGCACCTGCCCGGGAAAGCGCCAGACCAGGAATTCCCTGAAGGTATCCAGATTTATCTCTTGATCCAGGAATTTGTCCGCGCTGCCGAGCTTACTCTTGATGGCCTGCCGGTAGGCCTCGCGCTCGGCGCGCACGCGGTCAAACTGGTCGTCCGCGATTTCAAACAGTCCGGATAGAGAATTGAGCTGTCGCTGCAAACCCTTAGGGGTATCGGATTCCTGTTTGTAGCTGAGGTGGTGATCGATGATCGCCCAGGCGTCCTGCAACACGGTTCTGACCTGGATCTCGCAGATCATTCCTTTGAGATAACGCGCGGCGGCGGATTTTGCTCCGAGGCACACGAGATAATGAAGCGCGCCGTAACCGAATTCATCCGCTTCCTGCTCCTCCAGTTTGTCCACCTTTTCGAGCACATCGAATTCCAACTCGATCTGCTTTTCGATCGCCGGGCGGTCGCTCCTGTACAGATACACGAGCCGCACGCCGGCCAGATCAGTAACTTCCTTCAGCGGCTCGTTGTAGTGCTTTCGCGAGAGCTTCTCGGCAAAGCTCTCGATGGTTTTGGCCCGGCAGTTCATCGCGCAGTATTCGATGTGGGCGGCGCTGATGCGCTCGCGGAGGATGCGCGCGATCTCATTACACAATTGTTCATACTGCGGGCGGATTTCCGTAAAAAGACGAACCGCCTCCGGCCGCTCATCGCCGACTTTAGTAACTTCACCGGAGCCTGTCGATTGGCTAGTCATTGCCAAAGCCTTATACCCGAATAATGCGTTCTCTACAATTGCCGGAAGCAATTCCTGACCGGCGCGGTCGCCGCGGGCGCGTCTGAATGGGGTCATCATAAAGCAAACGCCGAATGCGCCATACCTTCCGGCGCTTTCAGACCAGGCGCGTGACGACTCAGGTCAGCCACTGCAGCACATCGTCATTGCCGGGCCGCGCGCCGCCGACCATGTGGATGAAATAGTCTTCGAGCGGCATCGGAGAGCCCTGCTCGCCGTGCTCGTCGCCTCCGACGGGCACGCCGCTCCGGCGCAACTCTGCGAGCGGCCCCGCCGCGACGAGCCGTCCCTCTGTGATAATGGCGATGTCGGTGCAGAGTCGTTCGATGATCTCAAGGACATGAGATGTGAGAAACACGGTGATGCCCCGTGAGGTCAACTTCAAAAGCAGGTTTTTGAGCGTCCGTGAAGCGATCGCATCGATACCTTCAAACGGTTCATCCAGGAAAAGAATCTCCGGGCGATGGATCAGCGCGCAGGCCAGCGAGAGTTTTTTCTTCATGCCGTGAGAATATTCGACGACGAGCTTTTTCGGCTCGCCGTCGAGCTCCATCAACGCCAGCAGCTCGCGCGCGCGGTCGGCGGTCGCGGCGCGCTCCAAACCATACATGCGTCCCGTGAAGGTGAGCATTTCCGCGCCGGTCAATCGCTCGAAGAGATTCAAATCTTCCGGCACGACGCCGATCAGCCGCTTCACCTCAAGCTGCTCGACCGCAAAATCGCGCCCCAGGATATGGATACGCCCGCTCGTCGGGGCCAGCAGGCCCGTCAGCATTTTGATGGTAGTGGATTTGCCCGCGCCGTTCGGGCCGAGAAAGCCGAAGAACTGCCCGCGCTCGACGCGCAGGTTAAGATGGTTCACGGCCGTGAAATCACCGAAGCGGCGGACCAGCTCGACGGTCTCGACAGCCGGCGACGAAAGCGCGGTGGATGAGACGGTGGGGCCCTGGGCGTTGATCGTCACACGGATAGTTGTACGCGGGGCCGCGCCGGACGGTCAAGCGCCGCCCGCGGCGGCGGGCGACTACCGCCGCAGCAGCGGCTCCGCCTCGCCGGCCCGCACATGGGTCGGGAACGTGCGGTGGGTGCTCATCAGAAAAGCCGAGGAGCTGGCGCGCAGCGCGTTACCGTGCGTCGCCACGAGGCGCACGAAACGGCCGAAGGCCGATGCGCCATAGTAGTAGCCGTCGTGCAGGCTGATCAGTATATCTGCCGTGTGGCGCACGCGTGTCGCGTACAGGGATTCGTATAAATTCGCCAGCGCATCCGGATAGGTGTGACCGGCGGTGCGCGCGTACCAAGCGGCGTCGGCGGCGAAGCCGTGCGCGTCCAGCTCACCCGCTTCGCCGAGCGCGCGAAGCGCGGGCGCGAGCCCGAGCGGGTCGCCGCTCATCTGCTCGTAACGAAAAAAACGTCGGCTGTCGCTTCCCTCCCCGTTCTCGAGACGGCGATGAATGCGCGCGCGGCCGCGCGCTCCCACCAGTTCGACGGTCGCCGCGCCCGCGCGCCGAATGGTGAAGTCGACGCCTTCGAGCGTCGTCAGCGCGTCCATCACGCTTCCCGGGTCTGTTTCGTCGGCGCAGTACATCGCCGCATAGCCGCAGAGCCCGAAGGCCGGCACGGCGACGCTGTGCTGGCGATGACGGCCGGGTCGATCCTGTTCGCGCATCGACGCGGCCACCCTGAAACCGCTCTCGCGCAGGTGCGTCTGCAGATGAATGCGCCGGTTCTCTTCCAGGTTCATGCCGTGGTCGGAGAACAGAACGATCTCCGTCTCGTCGCCACAGCAGTCTTGAATCTCTCTCAAGATGCGGTCGAGCGATTCGAGCGCGACGTTGAGGTGTGCCGGCCCACGGATGTGCAGCAGGCCGTCGGTGCCTTTGAGAAAAGCGAAGAAGTCGCGCGTCTGCGGCGCGGCGCGAAAACGGTCACGGAAGCGCCGCATGTCCGCGCGCCAGATCGTTTGCGGCGCGACGTAGACCAGGAACTCGAAGGCCAGCGGCTCTTGATAATCAAGCTCGTCCATGTAGGACGAAGGAGTTTTATCCGGCGTGCGGCGGCCCACATACTTGCGCACGCCGCCGCGCATCTCTCTGGCGGTGCGGTCGAAATAGAGGCTCTCGTAACCGAGCGGGGCGGTGGCGCCGAGCATCAGTGAGAGCGCGACGTTCGTCAACGTCGGGAAGGGCGACAGCAGGCAGCTCGGCGCGCAGAAGCGCTCGAATAGCCCGCGCCCGCGCGCCGCTTCGATGACCTCGTAAGGCACCCCGTCGAGACAGAGCATCAGCCGTCGCGGGCGCGTTTGCCCGGCGCCATCCTTCATGTGCACACCATTATTCGTCATTTCCTGTACCGCTTTCTTCCCCCGCCGTGTTCGTTTCGCCCGTCGTATTATTCGCCCCCGATTTTCGATACGGCTCGCGCAGACCCCGCTTGGCTTCAGCGTGTGAATCATAGACGTCGGGGCGCGCCAGCACAGCCTTGTAGTGTTCTAACGCCTCGGTTCTTTTGCCCGCCAGGTCAAGCGATTGCGCGGCGCGCAGGCGTGACAGTGTCACCAGTCCCGGCTCAGCGCTCGTAACGCTCGTTGCCTCCAGATATTCTTTCGCGGCGCGGTCGAACTGGCCGGCGACGAAAAGCGACTCGCCATAGCGAAAATGAATCAGGTCGAGCAAGCGGGCGGCGGTCGCCTCCCGCGCTGTGGTGCGATCGCGAAGCAGCGTTTCGAAAAGCGTGAAGGCTTCGCGCTCCGAGCTGGCCGCCGCGGCCGGATTGACGGGCCGATCGACGGCCGCCTGCGAGACGAGCGCGTCGGCCGCCTCTAATTTGAACAGGTAGTTGCGCGGATATTTCGCGGCCAGCTCGCGCGCCAGCGCGAGCGCCTCCGTATACCTTTTCTCGCGCTTGAAGAGGGCGATCAAAAGCACCTTGGCGTCATCGCGCGCCCAGTTCCCCTCGCGCGCGACGCGCTCGAGCGTCGCCAGCCCGCGTTTCTTCGAGCCGCGTATCCCGCCGATCGTCGCGAGCAATTTAACCGGCAGGGGAAGCGAGCCGACGATGTAATCGTACATCCCGATCGTGATCTCGGCGTCGTGGAAAGTGGGTTCAAGTTTGATGAGTTCACGATGGCGATCCACCGAGTCGGAACCATTGCGCAACGCCGACATGAAGCTCCGCTCGACCGCACCCTCAAAGGCCGCTTTCAACCCTTCCGTCGCGCCGAGGTAATAGAGCGCCTCCGTATCGCGGCGGTTGAGCTTGAGGCGCGCTTCGGCGAGATGCTTCGCCTGCCGCGTCAACTCGCGAAACTGCGCCACCGTCTGCGGATCAACTTTGTCTTTCGTATTCGCATAAAACCCCTCGGTGCTGTAGAGCGAAGCCTGCAGGCGGCGCGATTCATTGAGCGTCTGCAACCAGATGGTCGCGGCGAGAAACTGCGGGCCGGCCGGATGATCCGGGAAAAGCCGCGCCAGCTCTTTGAAACGGCGGCGCGCGCCCTCGTAATCAAGGCTGTACAGCGCCTCGAAGCCCTCGCCGCGCAGGCCGTCAAAACGTTTCCGGTCAACGCCGCCGTCCGGTTTCGTCGCCTCCGCCGGCGCCGCCTGGCTGAAAGCGGCGCTGGTGGAGAAGGCGAAAAGTGCCACCATCAGCAACCCCCTCATAATCTTTGAATGATTCATGGTCGTTCCTTCTACGATCTCTACAGGTATGCGCGCCATCGAGAGCGCAACGATCGAAATCCAGGCGATGCAGCACGCCTGATATTTAAATGACGCCCTGTCGGAGCGGCGAGAGCGGCGCGACCACGCGTTCAAATCCTGAGAGCCATTAGCCGGCCGCGTAACTCTCCAGATATTTTACGCCCGCACCAGTATTAAACATCACGACTCGTTCTGCTCGCCCTATTGCTCCCGCGGCGATCAATTTTTTGAGCGCCGGCAGGCAGGCCGCGCCTTCGGGCGCGACGAATAAGCCTTCGGCTGCGCCGATCTCACGCGTCGCGGCAATCAGTTCATCATCCGTCACCGCGACGGCCGTACCGCCCGAAGCCCGGAGCGCGTCGAGGATCATAAAATCTCCGATGGCGCGTGGTACACGCAAGCCCGCGGCGACGGTCGCCGCGTTCGGGAATTCGTCCGCGAAGCGCTTTCCGGCGTCAAAGGCCCGCACGATCGGCGCGCATCCGGCCGCCTGCACGGAGATCATGCGCGGACGTTTTTCCCCGATCCATTTCATCTCTTCCATCTCATCAAAGGCTTTCCACATCCCGATCAGACCCGTTCCGCCGCCGGTCGGATAGATGATGACCTCCGGCAGCGACCACTCGAGTTGCTCGGCCAGTTCGTACCCGAGCGTCTTTTTTCCCTCGACGCGATACGGCTCCCTGAGCGTCGAAACATCAAACCACCCTTCGGCTTCTTGGCGCCGCGCCACCTCCGCGCCGCAATCTGTAATCAATCCGTCCATCAGCGTCACATGCGCGCCCGTCTGCCGGCACTCGATGACGTTGGCGCGCGGCGTGTCGCGCGGCATAAAGATAAAGGCTTCGAGCCCGGCGCGCGCCGCATATGCCGCCAGCGCCCCTGCGGCATTTCCCGCCGATGGCACGGCGAGCCGCCGCGCGCCCAGTTCCTTCGCCATCGAGACGGCCGCCGACATGCCGCGTGCCTTAAAACTCTGCGTCGGATTCTGCGATTCATCCTTGATATAAAGTTCGGCGAGTCCGAGCTGCGCGCCAAGCCGCGACGCTTCGAGCAGCGGGGTCCATCCTTCGCCGAGCGAAACGATGTCGGCCGCACCCGTCGCGGGCAGCACCTCGCGGTAACGCCACATACTGGAGACGACGCGCGCGCTGAGAATTTCTTTTGTCAAACTGGCGGCGGCGCGCCCCAAATCGTATCGCACCAGGAGCGGCTTGCCGCAACTCTCGCAGAGATTGTGCAAGCGCCGTGCCTCGTGCCGCTGCCCGCACGCCGCGCATTCGAGATGTGTCACGTTCATTCGTCGGGCATCCCCTTACAAAAAGTAGCAAAACCGCGGCGAAACCCGCCACGGAACCGTGGCCTCCGGCGCGCCGGCCGCGGCAGGCGTGCCGGGGCCGTGTCATCACACGCTTATCGGGAAAGATGGTTCACCGATAAGGCGTGCAGTCTGGTGGCGGTCGGCCGCGAGGCCCGGCCGTCAGGTGGAGCGGTTATATTGCACCTCATGCCGGTGGATGGTAGAGTCAATTCGCGAATTTTTAGATGTGCAATTTTGGATTCGCGATTCGGCAAACCGAAATCGCGAATCATAATTTTCCGGTCATTCCTTGATTTCAAGCGCACGCCCAAAGTCTTATATCTCATGATGGCCATCCGCTTAATCGCGCTCGACCTCGATGGGACGCTGCTGAATTCGCGCGGTGAGCTAACCGAACGCAACCGCCGCGCGATCGAAGAAGCCCGCCAGCGCGGCGTGCGTGTCGCGCTCGTCACCGGTCGCCGTTTTCGCGACGCCCGTCCGCTCGCCCTCGAACTCGGCCTCGACGTGCCCGTCATCGCGCACAACGGCGCGCTCACCAAACACGCGCGCACGCTCGAAACCGTCGCGGCGATTCTCCTGCCGCTCGAGACGGCGCACGAGGTCGTGCGCGTCGGGCGCGCGCACAACGCCGACGCGATGGTCAGCGACGACCCTGACGGCACAGGTCTCCTAGTTTACGATCATATTAACGAAGATAACCACTCGCTCGCAAAATACATCGCCTGGTCGCGTCGCATCCACGGCGACGAGGCCGTGGCGTCGGTGCGCCGTGTTCCCTCATTAAAGGACTACCTCGACCACGCGCCCGTCCAGGTCTCCTTCTCCGGCACCTGCCACTGGATCGAGCACCTCAGCGCGCTGATGGAACGCGAACTCGGCGCGCGCGTCAAGCTCCTGACCGCGCGCTATCTGAAACAAGACCTCGCGCTGCTCGATGTGCTTCACCCGCAGGCATCGAAGGGCGCGGGGCTGGCCGCGGTCGCGGCCGAACACGGTCTCGCGCCCGCCGAGGTGATGGCCGTCGGCGATAATCTCAACGACCTGGAGATGCTTCGCTATGCCGGAACGGGTGTCGTGATGGGCAATGCCGAGCCGCTGGTGCGCGACATCACCAATTGCCACGTCACGGCAACCAACGATCAGGACGGCGTCGCCCTCGCCATCGAACGTTTCGTTCTCCGTCGCGACGACCGGGAAAGCAGCCTGCCGAGCGTTGAATGAGAGCGCCATCGGGTTCGTCGCCACCGCGGGCGTTTATTATTCATCACTTAATCCGAGAAGGAGTACACATGGCCAATCGCATCGCACAAATCGAAACCAACAAGGGCACGATCCGCTTCGAGCTGCTGGAAGATGAAGCGCCGAAAACCACTGAGAATTTCCGCCTGCTCGCCGAACGCGGC
>JANOGZ010000516.1:0-11862 GCA_031406255.1 Pyrinomonadaceae bacterium
GCCTGGGGTTGCTGGCTGGACTATCTCTTGGGCGTTGCAGCCCCGACCCGTAGCTCAGCGGATAGAGCATCTGCCTTGTTGGAGCCTTGTTGAGGAACGGCCTCGCGTGAAAAGGGCGGGGTAAACTCAGCAAGTGGACGACCCTGTATGCGGGAACGCCCTGAGAGCCTCCGGTACTCTCTTTGACGGGAGTAACAAGCCGTGAGGATTGGGTAATCCGCAGGAAACCGCACCGTGATTTCTCGTCCGTAGGCGCGCGGGATCCTCAGAGACTATACGGGTCGGGGCTGCAACGCCCAAGAGATAGTCCAGCCAGCAACCCCAGGCAGTCAGTGTCGCTTGGGCGGTCAGGGAAAGCCTGATGCTGGATGCTAAGCAGAGGGCCGCAGGTTCGAGTCCTGCCGGGGGCACCACCTCACACGGCGCTGCGTGTATTTCAAGGGCCGAAGGACCAGGCGCGCCAGGAGAAAGATAAGAGCGGTCCGGTCAGTCTCCGGCGCTTTGCTTCGGGACCATCATGTTCAGCACGTTCGCAACCAGAAGGTTGAAATCTAAGCTCATCATCTTTAGTGTGTCGGACTACGAGGAACGCAGTCGCTCTGTGCGGCGGTTTCGGCTTTGACATGTAGCGGGGTACGATGTCTGCCCCTTTGAGTACTTGTGTTATTTACAATTATTCAAATGATTATGGTATATTCAATCGTAATTACGGTAAGTTTTTTACTTCATATCTGAAGTTTGATCGCAAGCTCAGTAAATCGGCAAGCGGTTGTATTTGGTTTTTTTGTGGTGGCGATAGCTCAGTTGGTTAGAGCGCAAGATTGTGGCGATAGTAGCTCAGCTGGTTAGAGCGCCGGTCTGTGGAACCGGAGGTCGAGGGTTCAAGACCCTCCTATCGCCCCATCATCTTCCGGGCTGAAGATGACGGTCGCGTGGGCAGTTCTTCGGATACCTCTCTTACCCCCATAAAATCAGTTCAGAGTGCTATGTTGTCCCGCTCAACCCTGATGAGCGTGGCTATCAAGCCCTGCCCCATCTCATGATATGCTACCTTATCCTTTTATTGTGCAGCGCAACCTTAAGTGATTCGCAGCATGGCTGATATCATCGCAAGACTCATCAGTGGGCTTCAAGGCACACCCGTTCATCCGGCTGAAGAGCCGATCCGGGAAGAACTATACAGCGTCGAACGTCTCGAACAGCACGCGCGGGTGATCGCCGCTGAACACCGGGTCGCCGCGCGCCCGAAGCACGTACGCTTACTATTACCACGCCTTGAAGAGAACGGGCGGCACCTCGTCGCGGCCTACCGCGCGCTGGCCAACGCGATCCGCAATGAGAGCACCATCTCGCCCGCCGCCGAGTGGCTGGTCGATAACTTTCACATCGTCGAGGAACAGCTGCGCGAGATACGCGAAGACCTGCCGAAAAGTTACTATTACGAGCTACCCAAACTCGAGGAAGGCGAGCTGGCGGGTTATCCGCGCATCTATGCTGCCACCCTCTCGTATATCGCCCACACCGATAGCCGCGTCGATGTCGAGACGTTACGGCGTTTCATTCTCGCTTATCAGCAAATCGCCCCTTTTAAGATCGGCGAGTTGTGGGCCATTGCGATCACGCTGCGGCTCGCGCTGGTCGAAAATTTGCGACGGCTCGCGACGCGCATCGTCGCCGCGCGCTTAGAACGCGAGGAGGCGGACGAGCTGGCCGACAAGTTGCTGGACCTGGCCGCGCGTCAACCTGACGCGCTGGCGCCATTGATCGCCGAGCGCCTCCGCAAACGTGAGCATCTCGACCGCGCTTTCGTCGTGCAGTTGACACAGCGTCTGCGCGATCAAGACCCGGTGCTGCTTTCCGTATTTGATTTGCTGGAGCGACAGTTTCAAAAGCAGGGCGAGAGCACGGAACAGATCGTCCACCTCGAACATCAACGGCAGGCCGCCGCACAGGTCACGGTCGGCAACATCATCACCAGCATGCGCCTGCTCTCGACGCTCGACTGGCGCGACTTCTTCGAGAGCGTCAGCCTCATTGATCCGCTGCTCGGTGAGGATCCGGCCCGAGTATATGCGTTGATGAACTTTGCGACGCGCGATCGCTACCGCCACGTGATCGAACGTATCGCGAAGCGCACCGGGGCGAGCGAACTGGATATCGCACGAAGCTCCGTCGAATTAGCCGCACGACACATCACTTCAGATGACAAATATCGAGCACATAACGGGTATTACCTGATCGGTCAGGGTCTCCCCGAATTAGAAAAGCGTTTCGCTTATCGCCCGCGCGTGCGTGAGCGCGCCGCGCGGATGGTGCTCGGGCATCCGACTTTTTCATATGGAGCCACATTAATCATCCTGACCGCTCTGATCACCGGTCTGCTGGTCTTTTATGCCTTCCGTTTCGGCGCGGGTCTGCCGCTGCTCATCGGCTTCGCGGTGCTCTCGCTGATACCCGCCAGCGACCTCGCCCTGAGCGTGCTCAACTGGGACGTGACCCACCTCTTCAAGCCGCGCCTGCTTCCGAAGATGGACACTTCCACCGGCGTTACTGAAGAGGGTCGCACAATGGTGGTGGTCCCGACGCTATTTACGAGCGAGGGGGTCGTGCACGAGCTGATCGAGAAGCTTGAAGTCCACTGTCTCGCCAATCAGGATCCAGACATCTATTTTGCCCTGCTCGGAGATTTCGCCGACGCCGACGCGGAGGAACTCCCGGAAGATCTGGGGCTGCTCCGGGCAGCGCTCTACGGTATTGAGGAATTGAACGCGCGCTACAGCGGCAGCGGTCCGGCACGCTTCTACTTATTTCATCGTCGTCGCCAGTGGAATCCGGGCGCGGGGAAATGGATTGGGTGGGAGCGCAAGCGTGGCAAACTCCATGAATTTAACCGCCTGGCACGCGGAGCGCGCGATACGAGCTTTATCGTCGCCACGGCGGATCATCCTTTTCTCTCAAGGATACGCTACGTCATCACCCTCGATACCGACACCCAACTGCCTCGCGATGCCGCGCGCCGGCTCATCGGCGTCGTCACCCATCCGCTTAATCACGCGCGCTTCGACGAGCGCCAGGGGCGCGTCACCCGAGGGTACGGCATCTTGCAGCCGCGCGTGAGCGTTTCGCTGGAAAGCGCCTCTCGTTCACGCTTCGCACGTATTTTTTCCGGCCACACGGGGATTGATCCCTATACGACGGCCGCTTCTGACGTGTACCAGGACCTCTTCGGCGAGGGCAGTTTTACGGGTAAAGGACTGTACGAGATAGATGCTTTCGAGGCGGCGCTCGACCGGCGCGTTCCCGAGAATGCGCTTCTCAGCCACGACCTCTTCGAGGGTTTGTACGCGCGCGCGGGTCTGGCCTCGGATATCGAACTCCTCGACGACTATCCGGCCCATTATGACGCTTATGCCAAGCGACAGCATCGCTGGACGCGCGGCGACTGGCAGATCGCGCGCTGGCTACTCCCACGCGTGCCAGATGCTGAGGGGCGCGCCGTGCGTAATGCCTTGCCGCTCATCTCGCGCTGGAAGATTATGGATAATCTGCGGCGCAGCCTCATCGCGCCAAGCATGATCTTATGGCTCCTTGCGGTGTGGACGGTAGTGCCGGGACCGTCATTTCTGTGGACTCTTTTTCTGGTGCTCGTGCTGGCGTTTCCGGTCTATGCGCACCTGACGACGAGTCTGCTGCTTCATCCTCGCGGCATCCCCTGGACAAGTCACTTCTGGAGTATCTGGGGCGACGCCCGATCCAATACGGCGCAGATCATCCTTTTAATTACCTTTATTGCGCATCAAGCCTACTTGATGACCGATGCGATCGCACGCACGCTTTACCGCAGGCTGATCTCGCATCGAAATTTGCTCGAATGGGTTACGGCGGCCCAGGCCGAGTCGGGAAGCGCGCGTGATCTTTCCTCATTTCTGCGATTTATGTGGCCGGCCGAAGTGATCGCCGGCGTGGGGCTCGCGCTCGTCGCCCTGATGAGGCCCGAGGCGCTTCCGGTCGCCGCGCCATTCCTGCTGTTGTGGAGCTTATCGCCGTTTGTCGCCTACTGGGTCAGCGGTCGATCCCGGGTCGAGCGTCAGGATCTGGCCGCCACCGAGGTTGACGAAGCACGCCTCATCGCCCGCCGAACCTGGCGCTTTTTTGAAACCTTCGTCGGGCAGCGTGACAACTGGCTTCCGCCCGATAACTATCAGGAAGACCCCCGGCCCGTCGTCGCGCATCGCACCTCGCCGACCAACATGGGCCTGCTGCTGCTCTCGACGGTCGCCGCCTATGACTTCGGCTACGTCGCCACGCATGAGCTCACCGAACGACTCGAACTCACATTCGCTACGCTCCAGAAACTTTCGCGCTTTCATGGCCACTATTTCAACTGGTACGACACGCGTACGCTCGAACCGCTTCATCCGCAATATATCTCAACCGTTGACAGCGGTAATCTGGCCGGGCATCTCATCGCCGTCAAGCAGGCGGCCATCGAAATTCCCGACCGCACCATATGCGGAGAGCGGGTGCTGAGTGGTCTCACCGATACGGTCGCGATGATCCGCGCCGAGGTGGTTCACCTCGGCGCGTTGCCGCAGCGGACAGAGGTGGTGACCGTCAAACAACTGCGGGAGGAGGTGGCCGCGTGCGCCAATCTTTTGTCGGCCACCGCGCCGGAGACGCTCAGCGGGTGGTCTGCGCTTTTCGAAGCACTGTCCCATCACAGCGGGGTCATCGAAGACATTATCGGCGTCCTCTCACAAGAGCACGACGTCGAGCATTTCCTGGAGCTGCGTTACTGGGTCAGCTCGCTGATACACCAAACACGCTATCACCTGCGCGACCTGCACACGCTTGCCCCGTGGGGCACCTCGCTGACAACCCATCTCGGCCCCATTCTCAGCCAGAACCCGTCGGCTGCGGAGAGCGTCGTCGCGCAGTGGCAGGAGATCGCGCCGACGCTTGATCGTGTTCCCGTCTTGTCCGAGCTGCCAGGTCAATGCGAGACGAGCATCTTGCAACTCAATGCGCTGCGCGCGATGGTAGAGCAAAACGAGAGGTTTTCTGATCGTGCGGCGCTGCTCAAAGGTTTAGAGCTGCTGAGCAGCGCTATTGAAGAGGCTTCACAGGTGGCGAGCACCCTGCTATCACGGATGGCCGCCATTGCCCAGCTATCCCAGCAACTCATCGACGAAATGGATTTCCGCTTTCTGCTCGATGAGCAACGCAAAGTCTTCGCCATTGGCTACAACGTCTCGGACGGCCGCCGCGACAACTCCTACTACGATCTGCTGGCCTCAGAATCACGCCTGGCCAGTTTCGTCGCCATCGCGAAAGGCGATGCGCCGCAAGAGCACTGGTTTCGTCTGGGCCGCCAGTTAACGCCCGTGGACGGAAGCCGCGCCCTGATCTCGTGGACGGCGACGATGTTTGAATATCTGATGCCGCTGCTCGTCATGCGCGATTATGACGATACCCTGCTCCATCAAACTTATCGGGCGACGGTCCGCCGCCAGATTGAATACGCGCAGGAGCACGTCGTTCCGTGGGGCATCTCCGAGGCCGCCTACAACGCGCGTGACGTGCATCTCAATTACCAGTACGGGCCGTTCGGCGTGCCCGGCCTCGGGCTCAAACGCGGCCTCAGCGAGGATCTGGTGGTCGCGCCCTATGCGACGATGCTGGCGACGACCGTGGAGCCTCGCGCGGCGCTGGAGAATCTCCACCGGCTGGCGCGCGAGGGCGCGCTCGCGCGCTACGGATTTTACGAATCGATTGACTACACGCCGGAGCGCCTGCCGCAGAATCAGAAGCGCGTGATCATCCGCGCCTTTATGGCCCATCACCAGGGGATGAGTCTCGTCGCGCTCGATAACATGCTGCACGATGATGTGATGCAGCAGCGTTTTCATGCCGAGCCGCTGGTGCAGGCGACCGAGCTTCTTCTGCAGGAACGCATCCCACGAAACGTTCCGGCGGCTCATCCGCGTGCTGAAGAGGTTTTATCGGGTCGCGTGGTGCGCACGCTTACTGATCCGGTGTCGCGCCGCTTTGATACGGCCGACCTGCCGACGCCGCGCACGCAGTTACTCTCTAACGGAACATATTCGGTGATGATCACGACGGCCGGCGCAGGACATTCGATGTGCGGCCCGCTGGCCGTCACGCGCTGGCGTGAGGATGCCACCTGTGATAACTGGGGCAGTTTTTGCTATCTGCGCGATGTGCGTAGCGGCGCGGTGTGGTCGACCGGCTATCAGCCGACGGCGCGCCGGCCGCAGACGTATGAGGTTGCTTTGTCCGAAGACAAGGCCGAGTTCTGGCGAAAAGATAGCGGAATCATGACCCACACGGAGATCATCGTCTCGCCTGAAGACAACGCCGAAGTGCGCCGCATCTCAATCACAAACCAGTCGTCACGCGTCCGCGACATCGAACTGACCAGCTATGCGGAGGTAGTGCTGGCCACGCCCGCGGCCGATGCCGCGCATCCGGCCTTCAGCAATTTATTCATCGAGACCGAGTTTGTGGGCGCGGAAAATGCGCTTTTTGCCCGTCGCCGCCCGCGATCAAGTAAAGACAAGCCGGTCTACGGGCTGCACGTCATCGTCACCGAAGGACAGACAGTCGGAGCGATACAGTATGAGACAGATCGCGGGCGGTTTCTCGGTCGCGGCCATAATCCTTCGAATCCAGGCGCGGTGTTCGAAGCGCGTCCGCTTTCCAACACCGTCGGCGCGGTGCTCGATCCCGTCTTCAGCCTGCGGCAACATGTGCGTCTGGAGCCGAACGAAACCGCGCGTATCTCTTTGACGACGGCCGTCGCGAATTCGCGCGAAGAGGCGCTCGCGCTCGCTGATAAGTACCACGATCCGGGTATCTTCGAACGCGTCGCGCAGATGGCCTGGACGACGGCGCAGGTCGAGATGCGTCACCTCCAGATCGATGCTGAAGAGGCCCATATTTTTCAGCGCCTGGCCGGGCGCGTGCTTTACTCGGACCCCTCTCTGCGCCCGCGCCCGCACGTGCTGGCGCTCAACACGAGGGCGCAATCGAGCCTGTGGCCATACGGCATCAGCGGCGATCTGCCGATCGTCCTCGTGCGTATTAATCAGGCGGAAGACTTGAATACGGTCCGCCAACTCCTGCGCGGCCACGAGTATCTGCGTCTTAAAGGGCTCGCCTTCGATCTGGTGATCCTCAATGACCATCCGCCGAGTTATGTGCAATCCCTGCAGGAAGAATTGCAACTGCTCGTGCGCACGAGCGGCTTGCAGGCTCTCCAGGACAAGCCCGGCGGAGTCTTTATGCTGCGAACCGACATCATGCCCGAAGCCGACAAAATTCTGCTTCATGCCGTGGCGCGCGTCGTGATCGTGGCCGAGCGCGGGCCGCTCGGAGACCAGCTCGTCCGCCGGCCCGCGGAAGTTGAGCTGCCGGCGGCTTTCGTTGGCCGCTTTCCCCCGCGTAATTATCCGGAGCCGACGGTGGCGCTCCCCGAACTTTCATTCTTTAATGGTCTCGGCGGATTCAGTCATGGCGGGCGCGAGTACGTCATCTCGCTTGGCGATGGGCAGTGGACGCCCGCGCCCTGGGCTAACGTCATCGCCAATGATCACGACTTCGGTTTTCAAGTCACGGAGACGGGCGCGGGCTACACGTGGTCTGTCAATAGCCGTGAGAACCGCCTGACGCCGTGGTCGAATGACGCCGTCAGCGACCCGCCGGGCGAAGTAATCTATCTCCGCGATGAAGATACCGGCACCACCTGGACGGTAACGCCTCTACCCATCCGTGAAGCGGAGCCCTATCTGATCAGACATGGACAGGGATATACAGTCTTCGAGCATACGAGTCATGGAATTTCGCAAGAGTTGCTGCTGTTCGTCCCGCTCGACGCTCCCGTTAAAATCTCTCTCCTGCGTCTGCGCAACCGGACCGACAGAAAACGTCGTCTGTCGATCACGAACTACAATGAATTGGTATTGGGCTTCCAGCGCAGCGTCATGGCGCCACACATCATCACCGAGATCGATGAAGCGACGGGAGCAATCTTCGCGCGTAATCCCTATAACAACGAATTTGCGCAACGCATCGCTTTCGCCGATATGAGCGAGCGCGAGCGAACGCTGACCTGCGATCGAAAAGAATTTCTGGGCCGCAATGGGAGTCTCGCGCGACCCGCCGCCCTCTCTCGCGTTAACCTGTCGGGCCATGCCGGCGCGGGCCTCGATCCGTGCGCGGCCTTGCAGACCTTTATCGAACTCGCTCCGGGTGAAGCCCGCGAGGTCATTTTTCTGCTCGGTGAAGGCGAAAACGACGAAGAGGCGCGCGAGATCATCTCGCGTTATCGTCATCCTTCGGCCGTCCACACGGCCTTCGAGCGCGCCATCGCCTACTGGGACGAGTTGCTTGGCGCAGTTGAAGTGCGCACGCCCGATGCTGCGCTCGACACGATGTTGAATCGCTGGCTGCTCTATCAAACGCTGGCGTGTCGCGTGCGGGCGCGCTCGGCCTTTTATCAGTCGGGCGGAGCGTACGGATTCCGCGACCAGTTGCAGGACGTGATGGCGCTCGTCTACACCAGACCTGATCTCGCGCGCGGGCAGATATTGCGCGCGGCCGGTCATCAGTTTAAAGAGGGTGACGTCCAGCACTGGTGGCACCCGCCGACCGGGCGCGGTGTGCGCACGCGCTTTTCGGATGATCTTCTGTGGCTGCCCTTTGTGGCGAGCTTCTACGTCGAGGCGACCGGCGAAAAGACGATTTTCGACGAAGTGATTCCCTTTCTTGAAGCCCCGCCGCTTTCTCCCGGAGAAGATGAATCATACCAGCAGCCCACCGTCTCGACAGAGACCGGCGCTCTTTATGAACATTGTGTACGTGCGCTGGATAGAAGCCTCGCCGTCGGCGCACACGGGCTTCCGCTGATGGGTTCGGGCGACTGGAATGATGGCATGAACCGCGTCGGTAATGAGGGACAGGGTGAAAGCGTGTGGGTCGGCTGGTTCCTCTCCAGGACGCTCGCGCAATTTGCGCCGATCTGCGAGTCGCGTGGCGACCGCGCGCGCGCGCGTCGCTACCTCGTGCATATGGAGAAGCTAAAGCGGGCGCTCGAAGAACACGGTTGGGACGGCGACTGGTATCGCCGCGCTTACTTTGACGACGGCACGCCGCTTGGCTCGACGCAGAATGAGGAATGCCGCATTGATTCGATCGTGCAATCGTGGGGCGTCATTTCGGGCGTGGCCACACCGCACCGCGCCGTCCGCGCGATGGCCGCGGTTGAAGAATATCTCATCCGGCGTGGCGACGGGCTGGTCATCCTCTTCACCCCGCCGTTCAACAAGAGCGCTCTCGATCCCGGCTATATCAAAGGATATGTACCGGGGGTGCGCGAGAACGGCGGGCAGTATACGCACGCCGCGCTGTGGACGCTGATCGCTTACGCCATGCTCGGCGATGGCGATCGCGCCGGCGAATTGTTTGCGCTCCTGAATCCGATCAACCACGCTTCGACGCGCGCCGGGCTGCATAAGTACCGCGTCGAGCCTTACGTCGCGGCGGCCGATGTGTATGCGGTGCCGCCGCATACGGGCCGCGGCGGGTGGACGTGGTACACGGGCTCGGCGAGCTGGATGTACCGCGCCGGTCTCGAGTCCATTCTCGGATTTACCCTTCACGGCGACAGCTTCCGGGTCGAGCCGTGCATCCCGCGCAGCTGGCGAGGATTCGAGTTAACGTATCGGCGCGGTTCGACCCTTTACCGCATCTCGATTGAGAATCCGCGTGGCGTCAACCGCGGCATCGCCAGCATGGAGGTAGATGGCGAACCACAAGCGGGCCCCGATATCGCTCTCAACCTCGACGGAAAAGCTCATCACGTTCGCATAGTTCTCGGCGAGAGGGAGACCATCCCCGATCCGCCGACCGAAGCAGAGCACGAAGAGCCGGCGCAGAGCAGGTGATCTTGAGCTCGCCGCGGCGGTTGACCGAGACGGCAGATGCGCTCTCTCGACGCGCGGCTCTCATAAAAATCGTATCGATGAGAATTCTCGGGATGTCGAAAACTCCGCTCAGGATTCATTGAACTTAAGATTAAACGCGCATCCGATGCTCCACCATAGTATTTACACCGACGCGGCGCGGGCGCACCGCAGCAAAATTCATCTGGCCACGGGCGCGCTCGCCATCGGGTTAATGTACACCTACCTTCAGTTTTCGACCGCCGCGATCTGCTGTGGGGATTTCGACGGCTACTACCACACCAGGTGGAGCCGTCTGTTGTGGGAAGCGTTCTGGGAGAGGAAGTTTCCGCCCGCTTTTACGTGGCTGCCGCTGACCACACTCAACCCGCAGGATTACGTCGACCATCACTTTCTGTTTCATATCTTTCAGATTCCCTTCACGTGGTTCGGCGATTTGCGGACGGGAGCGAAAATCGCGACCGTGTTGTTTGCGACCCTCGCCCTCTTATCCTGTTACTGGCTCATCGTTCGCTATCGTCTGAGTTATACGATGGTCTGGCTCGTCGCGCTGCTGGCCTGCTCCAATGCCTTTCTCTTTCGCATGAACATGACGAAAGCGCCGAGCATCTCGATAGTCCTGATGGTTACGGGTATTCACCTTCTCTTTCAACGTCGCTATCGGCTGCTCGCGCCGCTCGCCTTTCTCTATGTCTGGACGTACAGCATGTTTGTCATGCTGTGCGCCGCCGCACTGATCTGGGCGGGCGTAATCTGGTGGAGTGAGCGCCGTCTCGAGTGGCGCCCCGTCGTCTGGACGGCTGGCGGCGTCATCGCCGGCTTTATCATCAACCCTTACTTCCCGTCCAACCTCTGGCTCTTTTACGAGCATGTGATGATCAAAGCGCGGGTGACGGAGTTTTCGACGAGGGTCGGTGGCGAATGGTATCCGTGGAACAGCTGGGAATTCCTGGGAAATTGTTTCGTCGCCTTCGTCGCGATGGTCGTCGGCTACATCGCGTTTGACGGGGCTGATAAGAAAAGCGCGGCGCGCCCGCTCTTCTTTTTGGTCTTTTCTACGATCCTGTTGATTATCAATGCCCGCTCGGGCCGCTGGTCAGAATACTGGCCACCTTTCGCGGTGCTCTTCGCCGCCTTTTCGCTGCAACCTTTGTTTGATAGAGCGCGCCCGGCGGAAAAGGGCGCGCGCGCATCTTCCCCGGACACCCTCTCGTATTTTCCCCTCCACGGCGAAGCGCCTGT
Organism: Pyrinomonadaceae bacterium; assembly: GCA_031406255.1. Classification (GTDB taxonomy): domain Bacteria; phylum Acidobacteriota; class Blastocatellia; order Pyrinomonadales; family Pyrinomonadaceae; genus JANOGZ01. The sequence continues at coordinate 11,226 of JANOGZ010000516.1, forward strand.
GTTCTCATCAATCTCAGTCGCGCCACAGCGCAGTAATGCGCGGTACCGCTATACGGCCATTGCGGTCATCGTCCTTGCGCTCGGCTCAGTCATGTATCTCAACGTGCGCCGGACGGCGCTCGATATCGCCGGAAGCGCCCGACCGGAACAATACCGCGAGGCGATGCAGTGGATGCGCGCTCATGTGCCATCGGGTGAAATTATTTTCAATACGGACTGGGACGATTTTCCGAAACTCTTTTTCTACAATACGGATCACCGCTACGTCTCGGGACTCGACCCGACCTACCTGCTCGATCACAACCCGCAACTCGCGCAGTTGTATCAGAATATCACCCTCGGTGAAGAAGAGAATCCGGCACTTTTAATACGCCGGAATTTCGGCGCGCGTTATGTCTTCACCGACCAGAAGAAAATTGGGGGTCGCTTCTACGCCAGGGCGATCGAGAGCGGAGCCTTCGAAGAGGTGTATGACGATAGCTTCTGCACGGTACTGCGCATCATGGACGTCCCCGTGTCATCCTCACCGCCGACTTCACAAAACGGGCCGGATGAGAAGGAGTAGCTAAAGCAACGCGCGTAAGCGTTCAGCCATCAGCCAGCAGCGGTTTAGGGTGAGAAATGTAAATTTCATCAT
>JANOGZ010000527.1:0-27507 GCA_031406255.1 Pyrinomonadaceae bacterium
CATTAGTGCGCAATCTTTCGCGTTTTCGTGGTTTCCTCCAATCGGCCTGGCTTTCACTATTGTAATCTCAATGAGCCGATCGAATACCTTGGTGCCGAACTTCTTGGCGATTGACTTCTTCTGCGGTGCCGGCGGCACGACGCGCGGGCTCATCGATGCCGGGGGTTATGTTTGCGCCGGGATCGATAGCGATAAGAGATGCGAGCTTACTTAACCCCAGTCATGAGTTGAAAATTAGCTTTGTTGATTTCAAAGGACTTAATAGCTTCTTCTCAACTCATGACTGCTAAAAAGTCCTTTGTTTCGCCCAACTCATGACTGGGGTTTACTTAAAGAAGGAAGGTTCGTCTGAAACGTTCCGGCGCCCACGCTCGTCTGGCCCCGTGGGATCCCGCGATCCCGTATTCAGGAAAACCCGCGCATTATAGAGATCAACGACGGTGAGCGCAAGCGCTCTTCCGCAGGTTGTGGCTAAACGTCCGGGCCTCAAACAGTTAACCGGCACCGACGACGGCGCCTAGAGCGTCCAGATGAGCGGCACAAGGATCATCACGATGGCGAACACGGCGACGGTCAGGATCGACCCGACTTTAACGAAATCCAGGAAGCGGTAGCGTCCCGGCGTAAAGATCAACACGCAGGCCGGTTCGAGCGGCGTTAAAAACGAGCAGGACGCCGCATAGGTGATCGTGATCGCGAACGTCCGCGGGTTGAGGCCGAGCGCGAGGGCCGTCTTCAGCGCGACCGGCAGTACGACCAGCGCCGCCGCCTGATTTGACATCGGCTGCGTCATCGCGACCGTCAGCACGAAGAAACCGGCGAGCACAGCGAGGCCGCCATAGTCTCCCACCGTCTGCACGATCAGGTTCGCCAGGTAACGGTCGGCGCCGCTCTTCTCCATCGCCGTGCCGAAGCTGATCATGCCGGCGATCAGCACGAGCAGACGCCACTCGATCAGGCCATACATCTCCTGTGTGCGCACGGCGCGCGACGCGAGCAGGATCAGCGCGCCAAGCAGGACGGCCACGGACAGCGGCACGAGGTGCGTAATCGAGCCGATCAGAAAAACTCCGAAGGCCACGAACGCCCAGATTCTTTTCTCCGCGCGCCCGCGGCGCTCCGAGGCTTCTTCTAAAAGCAGCAGGTTTCCCTCGTTGGCGAGGCGCTCGAGGCTCTCCTTTTTGCCCTGCACGAGCAGCACATCGCCAAACCGCATACTGACCGAGCTGAGCTTTGACAGCAGCGCCACGCCGTGACGATTGATAGCGAGTACCGTCAGATCGAACCGGTCGCGGAAATTCAGTCCGCGCAGCGTCCGCCCGTTGAGCTCCGAGCCGCGTAGCACCATCGCCTCGAACAATTCCACATCATCCGACTCCAGCACGCGGTCGCTCAACTCGAAATCGGCTTTGATTTCGATCCCGGCCTGCGTTTTGACGCGGAGAATGTCTTCGACGCGCCCCTGTACGAGCAACAGGTCGCCGGCCTCGACGGTCTCACTGGCCTGCGGCGCGATCCGTCCCTGCACGCCGCGGATGATCCCGACCACCGTCAGATCGAGCGAGTTGCTCAGATTCGCCTCCGCCAAAGTTTTACCGACGAGCGGCGAATCGGGCAGCACGATCACTTCTGAGATATATTCGCGTATGTTGTACTGCTCGGTGAAAGAATCGGGAGCACCGCGCGCGGGCAGCAGCCTTAAACCGATGAACAGCATGTAAAGCATCCCGACGCCGACGATGGCGATGCCGACCGGCGTCAGCTCAAACATCGAGAATGGCTGGAGAGGCTGCCCGCTCAGGTCCGTATAGCGCGACAGCGCGCCGCTCACGGCCAGGTTGGTCGACGTTCCGATCAACGTGCAGGTGCCGCCGAGGATCGCGCCAAACGCGAGCGGCATCAGCAGTTTTGATGGTTGAATATGGGCCCGCTCGCACAGGCCGAGAACGACGGGGACGAACATCGCCGTGGTCGTCGTGTTCTTCATCACCGAGGCCGACGCCGCGGCGGTGAACATCACCAGCGTGGCGAGCAAAAACGCGTCACCGCCCGCGATGCGATGAAGGCGCCGCCCCACGAGATCAACCACCCCAGTTTTCACCAGCCCACCGGTCAGGATAAAGAGGCCCGCGATGGTAATGACGATGTCGTTACCAAAGCCGGCGAAAGCCTCCGCGGCCGTGAGCGTCCCGGTCAGGACGAGCGCGACGACAAGCAAGATCGTGACGATATCAATGGGGATGCGCTCAGTGCCGAACAACACGACGGCGACAAAGAGCAGCGTAAGCACCGTGGCGATAGGGAGAGTCATGTGCAGATTCTGCTATAATCGTGCAAACAGGTCATCATTATGCAGCTTCAGCTAGGGCTGCATAAAACCAGATGTCCCGGGGGAAAACATGGGGCAGCATCGCATTATCGTTATCGAAGATCAAGAGGATCTCGCCGCGCTCTACGAATCAACACTCACCGAAGCAGGTTACAGCATCACGAAGGCCTACACCGGCGAGGAAGGCGTAGGGGAATTTCAGGCCAATGGCGCAGACGCCATTCTGCTCGACATGACGCTACCGGAAATGTCCGGCGCGCAAGTGTTGCAGGAGATTCGCGCATTATCTCCCAACGTACCGGTGATCGTCGTCACAGGTGAAACAAGCGAGGAGATACGCCTGCAATGTGAGCGCCTCGGCGTTCAGGAATATCTCTCAAAACCGGCGGATTATGGTGCGCTGCTGGCGGCCATCGCGCGTGCGCTCAAAGACCCATCGGAAGAATATGAAGTGGTCAACCTGCGCCTCCCGGCGCGGATCATTGCCTATCTTTCCGCCATCGACTCTAACCTTGAGCAGGCCATCATCCGCCTTTGTGACGAGATGCCGGAGAAGAAAGCTGCCGTCAAGGGTTAGCAGCAACCCCGGCGGTCGCCGCTGCCGCTTCTCTTGCACGGCTGCTCCGAGCTTTATAGGATTCCTCTAATCAAACAGGGAGCGCGCTACCGCCGTCGTCGCTTTCTTTGGCGGGCGACCGCTGCGCGCGCTTTTCGACGTCCCCGGATGGTGCGCCAGATGCTCTGCATTGAGGCCCAGCTCGCGCAGGTGCGCGGCAAACTTCGGCGCTCCGTGCATCGTGATAATGCGCTGTGCGCCCGTCTCGCGCGCCGCGCGCACGAGTTCATCGAAGTCGGCGTGATCGGAAAGCGGCAGTACCAGGTCCACATTTTTGTACATATAGGGCGCGCTTTTATGCAGCGCCCAGCCCGTCAGCATGATCACGTGACGCCGCTCGATATTAGTGATCATCGGCGTGCGCCGACAACCAGGCGGCGCCATCAGCACGCGTCCGCGCAAATTTTCGCGGGCGTATTTTTCGTAGCTTCCGGAAAACTCCACGCCGAGCTCACGGTAAATCTCCGTGACGTTCCAGATCGAGCCATGCAGCATGACGCGGTAATTGCGGCGCAACAGCAGTTCCAGCGCTTCCTGGCTTTTACCGAGCGGGTAGGCCAGCACGACCGGCACGCGCCCGTCCGAGAGCGCGCGATCCACGGCCGCATACAGACGCGCCTGCGTCGCCACATCGGGCGGGAAGCGATAGAGCGGATCACCGAAAGTTGATTCCATGACGAGCGTGTCACACGCCACGATGACGGCCTCTTCCGCCGCCACATTGGGACGCAACTTGAAATCGCCCGTATAGACCAGCCGTTCGCCGTCCGCTTCGACCAGCACCTGCGCCGAACCGAGACAGTGGCCCGCCGGAAACATCGTCAGCGCATAGCGCCCGTAGTCGCGCCGTTCGCCATACGAGAGCGTCTCCACTTCCGTTTCGCCGCAGCGGTGCCGGAAGATGCGCGCCGTCTCCGGCGTACTGACGATGCGGCGGTGCTCGGCGATGTGATCGGAGTGCGCGTGCGAAATCACGCAGCGGTCGCGCGGCCCGTCCGCATCGAACCACAAATCCAGATCGGGCAGGTACAACCCATCGCGATATTCAACTCTTAACACCCTTGCTCTTTCACCCTTCTGCCGAGCGACTGAAGCGTCGCCCCGGCCATTCATCCGAAACGCTTGCTGCCGGTCGCCTCATCGTCTATTTTGAGAGTAATCTGAAAATTATTATAAGGCACCGGGGCCGGGCCGGCCACCGTCAGCAGAACGCTTTTTCATCAATCGCCGGATGACACCAGACGAAAACATCAACTGCGCCGCTGAAGCCGTGGTGGGCGGCGAACAGCCGCCGCAGCAGCGCCGGCGCGTCGCGCGGCGCTTACTGCGCGCCGAAGTGTACTACGCCGTCACGCTTGCGGCGTTCGCCGTGCTCGCCCTATTCGCGCGCTTTTACGCTTATTTTGGCTGGGACTTGCGAGCTTCGAGCGCCCTTCAATCGCTCGACATGCCGGGCATGCTGGCCTTGATGCGCGCCGCTTCGCTCTTCGGCAATGACTGGCTGCCCTACGCCCTGACGGGCGCGACGGCGCTGGTTTTCCTCGCCCTCCGCCGCCGCAGCGAAGCGGCCGGGCTGGTCCTCAGCGCGGGCGGCAGCGGCCTCCTCAATCGTTTGCTCAAACTGATGATCGCCCGCCCGCGCCCGGCGGCTGATCTGGTCACGGTCTTCGGCGAACTGCGCAGCCAGAGCTTTCCTTCCGGCCACGTGACCTTCTATGTCTGCTATTTCGGCTTTCTCTTCTTCGTCGCCTATGCGCTTCTGCCGCGCGGTTCCGTCATGCGCCGTTTGACGCTGACCGCCGTGGCGCTGCCAATCGTGCTGGTCGGATTTTCACGCGTCTATCTCGGCGCACACTGGCCCAGCGATACGCTCGGCGCATACCTCGTGAGCGGCCTGTGGCTCGCCTTTTCTCTGCACATGTACCGTCGCTGGAAGCAAGGCGCGACGTTTCATCAGTAGAATTATCCGGCGCGCCGCCGAGTTTGCTTTCCGGGGCATCGCGGCTCTCGCCCCCTCAGGGTAGCAGACGCCAGTTGTTTGTCGGCTCCGCCGGAATCTGACGGTGTCGTTCGACCCAGTCGATAATCAGTTCCCGAATCTCTGCGCTGGAGCGGTAGACGACCGGCGCGTCCTTGTACATCGTGTAACCGCCACCGCCATTAACGCGGTAGTTGTTTGTCGCCAGACGGAATTTTTGCGCGGGGTCAACGCGCCGCCCGCGAAACTGCAAATTTTGAACCCGCTGGCCGACAGGCTTTGAGATGTCCAGATCGTAAGTGACGCCCTCGGCGATATCGAAATTGTAACCGGGGATTTTTTCATCGATGAGGTCAGCGGCCGATTTGCCCGGCACATAGGCGCGGAAATATTTCGCGGAATGTTCGAGCGCGTCTTTCAGTTGCTGCCCCGTAACTTCGATCACGACGAGCGTGTTTTCATAGACGTACAGCGCGGCGATGTCGCGCACCGTGACAGGCCCCCGGGGGATCCGCGCCTCCGGGTTGAAGCTGGCGACCATCGAGACATCCGCCTTTCCGGCTTCTAATTGCACGCGCTGAATCAGATCGAGGATCGCCGTATCGCGAAAGCGCGCATCCGCGGCGGTCAGTTCGGCGGCCGACTCGCCGATGGCGCGGCCGAGCCACGTTTGCGTCTCGCGGTCGTAGGGCTCGGCGAGCTTGAGGATTTCCGCGTCCGCCTCGACCCCATCGACGGGAATCGTGCGCGAGGATTTGGCAACGACGCGCCAGCGTCCCTGAGCCTCATCCCGTTCCAGATAAATATCAGCGCGTGCGACGTGCCGGGCCCAGTAATTCGCCTGTGTCAGGAGCGCGCCTCCCGCGACTATCAGCGACGGCACCTCACGATGCGTATGCCCCATCAGGATGATGTCCACACCCGGCAACTGTTCGGCGATCGCGACGGCGGCGTTTTCATTCGGCGCCTGCCCCGGATTCGTCTCACCCGTGCGCATGTCCCGTTCGATTCCCATGTGCATCGCGATCACGACAAGGTCAACGCGCTCCTGATCACGAAGCACGCCCACCCATTTTTTCGCTTCACCGACAGGCTCGCGAAATTCCAGGCCCGCGTAATTTTCTCGATTCTCCCAGTTCGGAATACCGGGCGTCGTCAATCCCAGCACGCCGACGCGCAGGCCGTTCACTTCTTTGACGATGTATGGTTTGTAAAATGTCCGGTCACTTCCCGCATGGTAGGTATTCGCTGAAAGCCATGGAAATCTGGCTTCGCCGCGCGCTTTTTCCAGCACCTTCAGACCGAAGTTGTATTCATGATTGCCGACCGCCATCGCATCGTATTGGAGCGCGTTCATCATGAGCATCATCGGATCGGGCGGCGCGTTGTTTTTCTTATTGTGATAGTAAGCGAGCGGCGTCCCTTGAATCGTATCCCCCGAATCGAGCAGGAGCAGGTTGGGGTTTTCCTTGCGCGCCGCTTTAATGATCGTCGCGGCGCGCGCGAGGCCCCGCGCCTCCGGCTTATTCGTATAGTAATCAACGGGCAGGATATTACCGTGCAGGTCGGTGGTCGAGATAATGGTAATCCAGGTTCTTCGCTGCGCCGCCTGGTTACTCGCCCCGCCCGACGCGATCATCGCGAACAACGCGAGCGACCAGACCACGACCGTCACCAGCGCCGTCTTTCTCCGAAAATTTTTATGCGTTTTCATAAGGCGAATTTCCCTTCAATAATCCGACACGAAATCCTGCCGTCATAGTCCAGCCACCGCGTTGTTAGCATGCCGCCAGGCGCTCACGGACCGACATATACCTCGGCGGCGGTCGCGCCGCGCACCAGTCCTTCATACACTCTCCGAAACTTTGTGCGCACGATCTCCATCTTTTCCCGGTTTTCGAAATATGTGCGGCCGCGCTGGAGGATCACATAAACGGGCGGCCGCGTGAGCCTGACATCAAACTGCGGATCGGAAAGCACGCGCGAGCCCAGATCCGTGCGGCCATATTTCTCCAGATAATAGCGAACGACGCCCGGCGTCTCATGAACGATCAAGGCTCCAGGCGGCGCGTTCTCGCAGACGAAGCGGATCGCTTCGCGCAACCCGTCATCATAAAATTCATCGTGCGGGAAGAAGTAGCCGGCGTGGCGCGCGGCGAGCGCATTGGTGTATAGAGCGTAATGCGGCCGGCTGGCGTAAGCGATCCAGGCCGGCACCGCGATAAAGACGAAAAGCGCGCTCGCGCTGGCGATGCGTGCCGGAGAAGACAGTCCGCCGCCGCCGCGCGCACCGCGCAGGTGAACGGCCAGCCACTGGAGAAACGCCACTATCCCGACCGCTCCGATCATGTACACGAACGGCATCAGCGAGAGCGTATAGCGCGGCCACTTCGCGCCGACGAGCGAATACGGCACGATCCAGAGTAAAAACATCAGCAGGAGAAAGGCGTGACCCGGCTCTCTTCTGTGTCGCACGATCTCGACGAGTCCGATGCCGAGCACGAAGAGGAGCGGGAGCGGCGTCTTGATCAGGAGAAACAAGACATAAAAATAGATCGGCGTGCCGAACGGCGTGCGCGACATCTGATTGGCGTAGAGCGAATCGCCCATCAGATAGCCGTGGTGTGACAGCAGCCCCTCGCTCGAGTAGACGCTCAAATACTGCCATGTCTGCGGCATCAACAGAGCTGGATTGGCAACCAGAAAAACGGCGAGAAGAACGATGTAAAAAACGGGCGGCGTTTTTCCACGCGGCTCATCCGGCGCGCGCTCTCTCACGCGCACCAGATGGTAATAGAGCATGTTCAGACCCAGATAATGTGGAAAATATTTCGAGGCGAGCATCAGGCCAAAAGAGGCGCCGCTCAAGATATAGAATCGCCGTTTGCGCTGGGGATCATGCCCGCTCGTCTGTTTCGCGCGTACGTAGAGATAAAAAGCCAGGAGCATGAAGAATACCAGCAGGGTATCTTCCTTCGCGATGCGGTTGTAGGTGATCGCATTGATACCGAAGGACCACAGCGCGGCGGCCACAAGCGCCGTCCGGCGGTCGAAAAAAGCTGTGGTGAGTAGAAAAAGCGGAAGGACGGTCAGCGTGCCGAACAAAACGTTGGGGAATCGCAGGGCCGCTTCATCGCTGATCCGAACGCCCGCGTCGGCAGCATTCCACACCTGCGCGGCCTGCATCGAGGCGAAAATAAGCGCCTTCATCAACATCGGATGTTCAGCGTTAGGTGTGATATCTCCCCTGGCATAAGCGCGGACCGCCTCCAGCTTATTGATTTCATCTTCCGCAAACCCGACGCTGCTGATGCTGCTCAGGCGCAATCCGAAGCCAAAAGCGGCGAGCACGACGAGAGCGAGCACGGCCCGCCGCTCCAGCATTCCCGTCAACTCGCCCCGCTGCGCCAGTGCGCCGGACGCCAGCGCTTTGCCGTCCTCAGAAATCAACTCGATAGCGTGTGCCAAAAGAAGCTCCTCAGCCTTAACGCCTGCCCGTCCCCGGCTCGTCGTGCGCTCTTAATTCCCCTTCAAAGATATTCTCAATGTGCACTTGTATCTTCGAGCGGCGCGGCGCGCACGCCGAGAGCGGTATCGCTCGTCGCTTCCGGTTCGCCCGCGCCGACGGCCTGCGCGGCATCATCCGCGACGGCGCGAAGCGACAATCCGCGACTGGCGAGCAACGCGACGCCGACCGCCGTCCACACCAGCACCCGCGCCTTGCGGACGATGGCGAGCGTGACGCCGCTCGTCGTGCCGAGTTTCAAGACTTTTGTCAGGAGACCGGTGCCCGCTTCGTCAACGCCGACGCGGAACGGCACAAACTTGAAGACGACATTGATGACGCGATTGACGGATTCGAGCACAAACGCCGTTAAGAGGGTCGGCGGCGCATCGCTGACAAAATAGAGGGTGACGTAGACTTCGACGACGCCCGCCAGATGAAAGCAAGCCTCCAGCAACAGAATCGGAACGAAACGCCAGGGGTTGCGTGCATAGAAGCCGTAAATGCGATCTTCGACGGAGCTGATGCGCGCGCGCTGGTGCTCGCCGAGGACGCGCCGCCCGATTCCCCGACCGTGCAACCTGTCGAGAGCGCGGCTGGTGAACTTCCACTGTCGACGAATAATAATAAAACCGGTGAGCGCGATGACAACGACTCCGGCGAGCGCGCCGAGGCTGGCCCACTGCAACGCCTGCGGCAGCGGGAAGCTCAACAGCAGCGCCGCGGCTCCCAGGAAGATCAAGACGGCGACCGACAGCGAATAGAAAAGATACTCGACCGCGATGGCTGCCAGGCCGGCCATGAGCGGCACGCGATGGCGCACCAGCGCGGCTTTGGCCGGCTCGCTCACAACCATCCCGAGCGGCACGAGATTGCCCAGCGCGTCGCCCGTCAGATAGGCATTGAAAGCATCGCGGAATCTGAGGCGATAGGGAGCTTCAAAGCAGAGCGTCCAGGCCAGAGCACGCACGGCCGAGCGCACGCCCCCCAGCGCAACGACCAGCAGAAAGCCCGCGCCGAGGCGCCTGATGCGCTCGGTGATCTCGACAATGCCCGCCTGCCAAAGAAAATAAGCGAAGAGCACGAGACCGAGAACAGCAAAAATAAGGCTCACCGACGCGTACTTCCGCGGCGCCTTTTTCCGATCAACGTTTCGACCCATTCCAGCTTCAGCGAGCGACCGCCCTTTTCCCTTTCAGTTAGCGCCATGTTACACAAATCGGGGCAAGATACTATAATGCGCGCGGCTTATCCTTGAAGCGGATGTGACCCGTCGGGAAAGGTCTCTCCAGCGCGCGGGCTTCCGGTCTGGCGCTGCAAACTGCGCGCCATTCTACGCGCACGCGATCTTCGATCGTAAAGCCCCGATCCCGATCGAGAGGGCGCGCACGGTTCCTTTGCGACCGTTTCCTGACCGCCAGACGATTATGACAGGTGTTGGTATTAGAACTCTTCACGTCTCAGGGTTGTCGTCTGTAATATAGCATTCTTTGCCGCGCCGGAGAGTTGACCGAAGGCGCTCCGATAGGCGATGCTACGAGGCATCACCCATATCCCAAACGTATCGTGAGTCAAGAGAGATGAGTAAAACCGCAACCGAATATCTGACCGGCACCCCTTTAACCATCTACTCCGAAGATGAAAACATGTTTCGCGCGAGCGTGCGTGAGTTTGCCGAGGGCGAGATTCGCCCGCGCGTCGAAGAGATGGACGAGCACGGCAAGTTCGATCCGGCGCTGCTCAAACACCTGTTTGATCTGGGCCTGATGTGCATCGAGACGCCTGAAGAATATGGCGGCGCGGGAGCCTCGTTTTTCACCGCGATCATCGGCGTCGAAGAACTCTCGCGCGTTGATCCGTCGGTCGGCGTCCTGATGGACGTGCAAAACACGCTCGTCAACAACGCGCTGATACGCTGGGGCACTCCCGAGCAGAAGAAGAAATATCTTCCGCAGCTGGCGAGCAAGGCGGTCGGCGCTTACGCGTTGAGCGAGGCCGGGTCGGGGTCGGACGCCTTCGCGTTGCAGACGCGCGCCGCCGAGCGCGGCGACGCCTATGTCCTGAATGGTCAGAAACTCTGGATTACCAACGGCAACGAGGCTGAAATCTTCGTCGTCTTCGCCAATGCCAATCCGGAGGCGGGCTATCGCGGCATCACGGCCTTCATCGTCGAGAAAAGCTACCCGGGCTTTTCGGTCGGCAAGAAAGAGAACAAAACCGGCATCCGCGCCTCTTCGACGACCGAGATCATCTTCGAAGATTGCCACGTCCCGAAGGAGAACGTGCTGGGCGAAGTGGGTAAAGGCTACAAGGTCTCGATCGAGACCTTGAATGAGGGACGGATCGGTATCGGCGCGCAGATGATCGGTCTGGCGCGCGGGGCCTTCGATGCCGCGCTCGGTTATACGGCGGAGCGCCAGCAATTCGGCAAGCCGATCAATCAATTCCAGGGCGTCCAGTTCCAGCTGGCCGAACTCGCCACGGAACTAGAGGCCGCGCGTCTGATGGTCTACAACGCCGCGCGCCTGAAGGATGCCGGCCGCCCGTTCGTCAAGGAAGCGGCGATGGCGAAGCTTTACTCGTCGCGCGCCGCCGAGCACATCGCTTCGAAAGCGATCGAACTCTACGGCGGTTACGGTTACGTGAAAGACTATCCGGTGGAAAAATTCTGGCGCGATTCCAAAATCGGCGCGATCTACGAAGGCACTTCCAACATGCAGTTGCAAACCATCGCCAAGATCATCACAGGAGGGAAATAGTGAGCGACCGATATTGAAGACGCGGGAAAAAGCCGCCTCATCATCAGGCTCACTAAAACACTATGGCCGCAACACGCATCGGGGTCTTCGAGCAGATGCTCGAGAGCGATCCCGAAAACACGATGGTACTTTTCGGGCTGGCGAACGAATACCAGAAGGCCGGGCAGTATCAGGATGTGATCCGCTCGCTCATCGATTATCTCCAGCGCGCTGACGACGAAGGCGCGGCCTACGGCATGCTCGCCCGCGCCTATGAGAAAGTCGGCGACCGCGTGGCGGCGCGCCAGGCCTTCGAGCGTGGCATCACGGTCGCGCTTGAGCACAGTCACCCTTCGATGGCGGAAGATTATCGCCTGACGCTGGCGACCGATTACGAAGACTAATATCTGAAGAGAGTTCTCTCTCGCAGGGAGATGAAAGGCAATGGCGACTGAACTGAAGACGCGCGAGTATCGCGGGCTTGACCGCGACCAGATGATCGGCATCTACCGGACGATGTTTCTCTCGCGGCGGATTGATGACAAAGAGATTCAGCTTAAGGGACAGAACAGGATTTTCTTTCAGATCAGCGGCGCCGGACACGAAGCCGTGCTCGTCGCCGCCGGCCTCGCCCTCAAGCCCGCTTACGACTGGTTTTATCCTTACTATCGCGACCGCGCGCTGTGCCTCCAACTGGGCATGACGCCCGCCGAACAATTCCTTTCCGCGGTCGGCGCCGAGGCCGATCCGAACTCGCACGGGCGACAGATGCCTTCACACTGGGGACATCAGAAGCTCAACATCGTCTCGCAGTCGTCGCCGACCGGCACGCAGTTTCTCCAGGCGGTCGGGTGCGCCGAGGCGGGCTACCGCGCGGGGCTCATCGAGGAGTTGAAAGGGCGCATCGAGAATTTTCAGAGCGATGAAGTGGTCTATGTCTCTTCAGGCGACGGAACAACGAGCGAGGGCGAATTCTGGGAGGCGATGAACACCGCCAGCAATCTGAAACTCCCGGTGCTCTTCCTGATCGAAGATAACGGCTACGCGATCAGCGTCCCGGTCGAAGTGCAGACCGCCGGCGGCGATATTTCCCGTCTCGTCGAAGGGTTTCCCGACCTCTACCTGCAAAAGTGCGACGGCACGGACCCCGTCGAGTCGCTCGAAACGCTGCGGCGGGCGGTCGAGCATTGCCGCCAGCGCCGCGGCCCGGCGCTGGTTCACGCCACCGTCATCCGCCCATATTCCCACTCGCTCTCCGATGACGAAAAGCTCTATCGCCCTGACGAAGAGCGCACGTCCGATGCCGAGCGCGACCCCGTCAAACGTTTCGGCGCGCTCCTCGTCGAACAGGGCTTCGTCACGCAGGAGGAATTGCAGGGGATTAAAGACGAGGTGAACGCGCTCGTCGCGGAAGCCGCCGATCAGGCGCTCGCCAGTCCACAGCCCGCGCCGGAGACCGCCACCGCTTTCGTCTATTCGCCCGATGTTGATCCGACTTCCAAAGAGTTTGATACCGAAGACGGCGCAGAGCTTTCCGGCAACGCGGGCACGATGGTTGATCTGATCAACCGCTGCCTACACGAGGAGATGGCGCGCGACCCGCGGATCGTCGTCTTTGGTGAAGACGTCGCCGATTGCTCGCGCGAAGAGAATCTGGACAAGGTGAAAGGCAAGGGCGGCGTTTTTAAAGTGACGGCCAACCTGCAGCGCAAATTCGGCGGCGCGCGCGTCTTTAATTCACCGCTCGCCGAAGCCAATATCGTCGGCCGCGCGATCGGCATGGCGACGCGCGGGTTGAAGCCCGTCGTTGAGATTCAGTTTTTCGATTACATCTGGCCCGCGTACCACCAGATACGCAACGAACTGGCGCTGCTGCGCTGGCGCTCGGCCGGAGATTTCAAAGCGCCGGTGGTGATGCGCGTCCCCGTAGGCGGCTATCTAAAGGGCGGCGCGATCTATCACTCGCAGTCCGGCGACACGATCTTCACGCACATCCCGGGCCTTCGCGTCGTCTATCCGTCGAGTGCTCTCGATGCCAATGGCCTCCTGCGCACCGCGATTCGCACGGATGATCCCGTTCTCTTTCTCGAACACAAGCACCTCTACCGGCAGACTTACAACAAATCACAGTATCCGCCCGACGATTTTATGATCCCCTTCGGCAAAGCGAGAACCGTGCGCGAAGGAACGGATATCTCGATCATTACCTATGGCGCACTGGTGAACCGCTCGCTCGTCGCGGCCAGGCAGGCCGAGCAGCAGGGCATCAACGTCGAGGTCATCGATCTACGAACGCTCGCGCCCTATGATTGGGAAGCGATCGCCACCAGCGTTAGAAAAACCAACAAGGTCATCATCGCTCACGAAGACGCGCGCACACATGGCTTCGGCGCCGAAGTGGCCGCGCGCATCTCGGATGAACTGTTTGAATATCTGGACGCGCCCGTGCGGCGCGTCGCCGCGCTTGATACATTCGTCGCCTATGCGCCGCAACTCGAAGACGCGATCCTGCCGCAGGTGGAAGACGTGGCGCAGGCGATTACAGAGCTTTACAGCTACTGACAGGTGGTGAGCTACCGGGTCCGATTCAGACGGCGTGCCCGAACAGGGCGGCGACCTGGCTGCCGGCGGAGGGAATTCTCGAATCCGCCGAGTTGAAATCAGCGGGACCCGACCGGGGACAGGAGGGTCCTTTTGCTCGAATCAAGCTCATTTGCGTGATTTACGGCTCTGCCGGGCGATAGATAGCAGTACATCTGTGTACTGTAATGTTTCGCTGCGCCCCACCTTTTCTCATTATTTTAAGCCGCGAGTCCCTTACCAGCCTTCATTTGACCATACGGCATAGGTACGGCATAGGTATTGCCGCTTTATCTGCGTTCAAAACTTATTCTTCACATTCCGCCCCCGGAACAATTTTATTTGGAGGAAACACAAAATGAGTAAACGCCTGTTTAGTATTGCGGGAGGACTGATCCTGGCTTTTTCAGCAAGCTCGGTTTTCGCGCAAAATACACAAACGACCACCACCACTACCACACAAACCACCAAGTCAATTCAGAACAGTGATGGTTCATGGACCGTCATTGAATATCCGGCAGATAAGGAAGTAACAGTTGAGCTGACGCCGACGAACATAGTGCCCGGCGCAAAGGGCCTCGCCAGGGTTAAACGGATGAGCGACCACACGATGGTTAACCTCGATGTTTCCGGCTTAACCGGTGACATCAATAACTACAACCTTTATGCGGTCGACCCGCTCGGCAAAGTCACCATGCTCGGCCCTGTGACGGTCAACAATGGCATCGCGACGCAGAGTTTCTCGACGCCGCTTGATAAGTTTATGCTCGTGCTTTCGCCCGATGCCAATCTGACGACGATCGGATCGGATACGCGCGTCGCCTTTAGAAGCGCGGTGCCGCAGGGCTTCGCCGTTATGCCGGTGGCACACAGTGGATCAAAGGATGGCGCGCCGGTTGGCGAGCGCGTCGCGGCGATCACAACTCCGACCGCAGCCTCTGCCTACACCGTGCCGATGCTCGGCATCCCGTCCTTCCGAAAAGGTACGGATACACACCTGAGAGTTAAGTTTCCAACCCTCGGGGGCTCGCGCGCGAACATCTTTCTTGAACCGCGTAAAGATGGCCCAACACAAATCAAGATGCGTTTCCACAGCTTGAAAAGGGCGCCAGCCGGGAAGCGTTTAGTGCTGTGGGCCGTAGGACAAGACAATACGTTCACACGTCTCGGTCAGGTAATTAATACGGGTCGGCGCAATGAAGCGCAGATCCAGACGGAGACGGCGCTGCCGGATTTCGGTCTGTTTGTAACGGTTGAAGACACAAACGAGCCGCCGCAACCGAGTGGTCCGATTTACGCAACGATCATCACTGATAATTCTCGATAATCGAGAGATCAGGTTCGGATCACCCTTTTCCTTTGCTCACGTAGGCAAACGCAAAAAGAGGCCGCCTTCGATCGAAGGCGGCCTCCTTTTTACGCCCTTTAAGCTTCCTCAAATCATATTTCCAAGTCTCATATCGGCACCCGGTCGCAAACTCGGCCTTGTGATCGTCCTTCGTGATACTTTCGACAAATCATCCGCTCTTGCTAAACCTTTGTGACCTCAGGGTTTAAGTCGCTAGAACTGACAACTGTTTCTATAATGTTGTAGAATTGTGTTGATTTTTTTGCGATTCGGGTCTATAAATTTGTTAGCGAGGGTTCCGGCTGTACCCTCGGCCCCGAACCTCGACCGTTGATAAATTGGCATAGGTACCATCAGTCGGATGGGCGCGGGCCACTAAATTCCAACCTAACCCGCTGGCTAGCATCAGCGGGATCCGCGCTGAATCTCCTATCAGAGATGTGCTTTGCTGCCCCACTGCCGGGCTCCCTGCCCGGCAGACAAGCAAGAGTCTCTCAAACATAGCGGTAAATTGTTATGTTAAAACAGAAGCTTTCCCAACCGTTGCTGGCACTTTGCCTGTTACTCCTCGTAGCACCGATCGCCGCTTTCGCCCAGGAGACCCTCCCCGAGTTAATCAAGCGCGTCAAGCCCTCGGTAGTTACTGTCATCACCTACAACGACAAGGGCGACCCCCTGGTTACTGGCAGCGGCTTTTTCATTCGTCCCGGCCACGTTATTACGAATCTGCATGTGATGGAAGGAGCGCGTCGTGCGGAGGTTCGCACCTTCGATGGGAAAGGAAAGACTTACCCGGTCACGGGACTGCTCAATGTTGACGAAGACGCGGACCTCGCCCTGCTGAGCATCGACATTCCGCATGAACGGGCCCGTTCGCTCGAAGTTTCCAGCGAGCTGCCGGAAGAGGGCGAGCAGATTTTCGTCATCGGTAATCCGTTGCGTCTGGAGGGCTCTGTTTCCGATGGTATCGTCTCGGCGGTGCGCGAAGTGCCGAACCTTGGAAAGATCATCCAGATTACCGCTCCCATCTCTCACGGCAATAGCGGCAGCCCTCTCTTCAATATGAAAGGTCAGGTCATCGGTGTGGTGACGATCAAAGTGACGAATGGCCAGAATATCAACCTGGCGATGGCCGCCTCACGCGTCACAGAACTCCAGCCGCAAGAGAAGCTCCTCACGCTCGACGAACTGGCGGCGAAGAACCGCAGCGCACATCAAAAACGGCCGGAAGTACACGCCGAGTGGTCTTATCGGAATGGACTCAACTCGCTCTGGCTGGGAAATTATGAGAGCGCGCTGAGCTTCTTCGAAAACGCCGTCAACCAAAACCCGACGCGCGTCGAAGCATGGATTCAAGTGGGATACTGTAACGTAAAACAGGGCAAGAATAGCGATGCGATCCGCGCTTACCAGCAAGCCATAAAACTCCGCCCGAATTCGGTTGATGCCCACAACCGGCTCGGCGATGCCTATTACTACGCCGGATCTTTTGATAAAGCCATCGAGTCCTACCGGCAGGCCGTTCGACTGCAACCGCGGATGGCCGAAGCCTACTACAATCTCGGGATGGCCTATCTGGAGATCGGTGATCGCGCGTCAGCGATCGTGCAGACCTATGTGCTCAAATCGCTCGATACAGCGATGTATAACAAACTCCTCGGAGAGATCCACCGATAAAGAAAGACCCGCTCCAGCCATTCGTAAATAAAGAGCCCGCGCCATCGTCTGTGATAGACGCCAGGCGCGGGCTTCCGTTATGTGCCGGCTTTCATTATCTCATTCGCCGGTCTGCGTCATGAAGACGTCTTTGTCCACGCGCGCCGGATCGCCGATCACCACGAAGCGCATGTTGCGCATGTACAGGCGCGCCACCCGTTGCACATCGGCGGGCGTAACGGCGCGCAGGCGTTCGATAAAGCCGAGCGAATTCCTCCAGCCGCCGCCGATCAACTCATACATCGCGAGCTCACCGGCCTGCGCCGCGTTTGTCTCCTGCGAGAGATAATATTTGGTGAGGTAATGCGACACATGAGCCGTAATATCGCGCGGCTCGATCGGTTCGCGCTGGAGCCGTGTGATTTCGCCGAGCATGACGCGAATCGCCTGATTAGCATCCACCGCCGTCACGTAAATGCCGCCGATATTCGCCCCCTGGCTACCCAGGAAGGCGTCGGGCGCATAAGAAAGGTTTCGCCTGACGCGCACCTCGACGAAAACACGATCGCGCAGGATGGACGAGGCGATGCGCATCGGATAGATATCCGCTGCTGTGAGCGGCGGCGCGGCAAAAAGGCCCTGGATGTAGTTGGTCGGCAATCCCCGCGGTGTGATTTCCACCGAAGGTGTCGCGAACGAGAGTTGCGGTGGAGGCTGCGGGCGGTAATCACCGCGCGGCAGGCGGCCGAACGATGCGGCGATCCTCTGCCTTACTTCTTCCGCATCCAAATCACCGACGATGACGAGCAACAGGCGCGACGTTTGCATCATCTGCCGGTGGTAGCTCTGAAGGTCAGCGGCGGTCAGACGGCTCAGGGTTTCGGCCGTCCCCTGCGGGCGATTGAGATAGGGGTGTCCGGCGTAAGCCACGCGGGCCTGAAGCACTTGAAGATAAGAGTCTGGCGTATCGGTGTCGTCGCGCAGGGAAGCGACGAGGCGATTCTGCACGCGCTCGACGTCCTCGCGCGCGAAGGATGGTCTGAGCGCCACGTCGGTGAAGATTTCCCAGGAGCGATCGAAATTGGGGCGCGTGGTGCCGAGCGTGAGCCCCGAATAATCGTAATTCACGCCGTAGCTGATCCCCGTACCCATGCGCGACAGTTCCGTGCGCATTCGCTCACGCGGAAATTTCGCGCTCGCTTCCGTCGCGGCATCCAGCATCAACGCTTCAATTCCGGCGTTCTCGGCAGAGATATTGCGCGAGCCGCCGCGAAAGAAAAGGCCGGCGACGACCGTCTGACTGCCGGTGCGCCGTTTGACAAGAACCTTCAGGCCATTAACATCAAACTCCGTGACCAGCGCTTCCGCGGTTGATGCCACGCTGCGCACGGCGGCGGATTGATCCGGCGCGCGCTGCGGCTGCTGCGCTTTTGTCGGCAGCGCGCTTCCCGCCGCCAGCAGGAGCAGCAGCAGGAGCATGAGACAGTTCGCCATGAACGCTCGATGGGGTGAGGGCCTCAGAGAGCGTCCGAAGATTTTCACCGCGCCGGCGCGCTGCGCCTTGACGCAAGGATGCCGCATGCTCGATGCGCCCTCTTTCTCAATCGTGTTTCTCATCATTTTAAGCTACTGCGATCTGGCTACAAGATGACTGGCCAGGACGGTTCCCGGAGTATTATTTGTGATATTCCCGGATTTATCGCTGACCGATTAGTTCTTCCGGTTTGAGTTGTGTTGACGCCACCGCTTCTTCAGACATTAGTGCCAGCCCGACATGCGGTTTGCCCTGAATATACGTCGTCACATAGCGACTGATATCGGCGCGCGACGTCTGCCGCAGATTTTTCAGGTAGCCGCGAAAATATTCGAGGCCGGTCGAGGCCCACCAGAAGCTGAGCGTATGCGCGTAATCGCTCAGTTTCTCGCGCGAATAAAGATCGTCGGCCTCGAGCAGCGCCTTGGCACTCTCAAGCTGTTCGTCTGTGTAGTAATCCTTGTCGTTGAAGCGGGCGATTTCGGCGTAGATGGCGCGGATCGCAGCGCGCGTTTTTTCCGGCGTGGTCTGCGCGACGACCGTGATCGGGCCGACGTTGCGCTGCGTCAGATATCCGAAGCCAACGCCGGTGACGAGCCCCGTATCGACAAGCGCACGCTGAAAACGCGAGTTTGGTTGCCGCAGGATGAATGAGAAGACATCCGCCGCGTATGTCGCCGGGTTGTCTTTGCCGATCGACGGGCCCTGCCACCCGATCTCTATAATGACATTCTGTATCGGCTGCCTGATGATCGCGCCCTCGCTTTTCGGCAGCGGCGGATGCTCGACCGGAGGATACTTGACGAACGGGTCTTCGGCGCGCGGCCACTCGCCGAATAGTTCCTGGATCTGACGGAAAACCTCTTCGGGACGGACATCACCGGTCACGACGATCGCCGAATTATTCGGCACATAATACCGCTGCTGGATGAGACGCATCATCGCAGTCGTCGCCTGCGACACCGTCCGGCGGTTGCCTCCCGGACTCTTGCGACTCGGATATTTATAGAACAGACGATCGCTCATCTCCCGACCCAAATAGTAGTAGGGATTCGATTCGTTACGATCCAACTCGCCGATCACTACTTCGCGCTCCTGCTCGAACTGCCGCTCATCAAAGAGCGGGTAGCGGACGGCGTCGCGCATAAAGTTGAGCGCCACACGCAGGTTCGGGCTCGTCGTGGTGAAGTAATAGTTGACGAGTTCTTCGGCGGTCGACCCGTTGTAGACGATTCCCAATTGATCAATGGTTTGCAGATAATCTTCCTGCTTCGCCACCGCGCGGTTGGCTTTGAAAAACATGTGCTCGTAGAGGTGTGACAGGCCGTTGAGTTCCGGCGGCTCCGTGTATGAGCCGTTCTTCACCGCAAGTTCGATCGTCACGAGTGGCACCGAATGGTCTTCAAGAACGACGATCTCCAGTCCGTTCGGTAGTATCCGGTTGACCAGTTGGGCCTGTGCGGGCTGCGGCGCGGGCTGCTGGCGGGCTGCGCTGGCAGTAGCCGTGGCGGCAACTCTCGCCTGCCCCGGCGCGGCCGCGCGCGTCGTATTCGTGACAGGCGATGCGCCCACCGATAGAACGACCGCCACGATAAAGGAAAGTCGTTTCAAGCGATTTTTACACATAGATATCGTTCCACTTTTTATTAAGGGTCCCCGCGCAGGATACGAAAGCAGGATGTGCTGAAGATATCGGCTCGCCGCAGGATTCGCGCCCTTCGATGCAAATCATAGCACGTCACGTTGCGCCGCTCATAAGTACGATAATTCGGTAACAACAAAAACGACAAATCGTGTCTTTAAATAATAGGGTTGAGCTCTCCCGTAGCATGGAGCGCGATACCATCCGGTGATGGCGCTGAGGGTGGAACTTTTCGGCCGGGCGTGGTGTCTAAATCAGCGTGATTCCGGGCGTGATACCGAGAGAAGATCATGGAAGCGGAAGGTAGCGATGAGCTTGAATCCGAGAACACAAAAGCGGTTTGATGGTGGCGATCAGGGTCGCGACAGAGGGAAAACTGCCCCTCCCAATATCAACGTAACCTGTAGCAACTGTCGAAGAATCCGGTTGTTGCAATTACGTGGCTAGAGAGAACGTACGCCGCCGAGCGCGCGTTGACGCAGCACGGCGCGGTACGGCTGCGCCATATCTGTCATCGCATTCGGCGACCACATCGCGCGAATAGTGTTCGCCTCGCGCCTGTCAGGCCCCACGCTCAGACTGTAGGTCTGTCGCATACGCGGCACATAGAGCACGAGGCGGCGGCTTTCCCTCTGGCCGCGCGCATCTGCGCCGGTGCAGAGCACTTCTTCATAACCATCGCCATCGATATCGAGAATCTCCGCCGTCCAACTCGCGCCGCGAAATCCTTCCACGTCGAGGGGCGCGCGCGCCGTAACGCGGTAGCGTGAACCGCGTCGCTCCATCATATAAAGATGTGTCGAGCCGACCTGACGCTGGTCGTGAATGGCAGCGATTGCTTGTCCGCGCCTCGTTTGCAAGATGCGCGCCTGGCTGACCGGGCCGCGTGACGCGGAGGCCGCGATTCGTGCGGCCCCTTCGGACGAAAGCATGTCTGTATAGACGCGCGGCGGACGGCGCATGGCGGAATCGCTGGCGAACGTGAAAGATTGGGAGCCACGTCGCGCCGGGCCTATCCTGTCAGCGTCGTGCGCGCTTTGTTCGCGTTGCGGCCACGCCAGCATCACCAGACTGAGCATCGCCAGGATGGCGCAGATCGTTACGGCGCGAAAGGTTCCGCTGCGGCCTGAAGCGTTAAGCGCTGCGATCGTCGAAGCGAAAGGCGCGATGGGCAGTGCTGCCGTCGCACGCGCCTCGCGCGCGATGCTTTTTTCGAGAAGGACGCGAGCACCGGCTGCCGTCTTCGGGCGCTGGGTCGGATTCTTGGCGAGGAGCGCATGCACGACGAGCGCGAGCGGGCGCGGCACTTCTGCGCGTTGTGCAAGAAGTGGCGGCGGCGGCGCCGTTGCCTGTTTGACGAGCACGGCTGAAGGCAACTGATCCGTAAAGGGCGGATGCCCTACCAGCATCTCATAGATGAGCACGCCGACGCTGTAGAGATCGCTCGCCGGGCCAATTCCCTGCCCTAAACACTGCTCGGGCGACATATAACGCGGAGTGCCGATGATCAGGCCCGATTCGGTCGTCGCATGCGTTCTGGTCGCATCGGCTGATGTGACGAGCACCTTGGCGATGCCAAAATCGAGCACGCACACGCCGCGATCGTTGAGCATGATATTTGACGGCTTGAGATCGCGATGGACGATGCCGAGGCCATGCGCTTCGGCCAGCACTTCACATATTTCGGAGGCGATGCGAACGCTACGTTCGGGCGTGAAATTACCCGCGCGCGCCAGCGCTTCGGCCAGCGTCACACCTTCGACGTGCTCCATCACGATAAATGGGCGTCCGTCGGCGAGTCGCCCCGCATCGAAGATCATCGCGGCGCGCGGATGCCGCAGGCGTGCCATCGTGCGCGCCTCGCGCATGAAGCGCTCAGCCACTTCAGGATCAGTCGAGAATTCTTCTTTGAGAACTTTGACGGCGACCGGGCGTTCGAGTCCCAGGTGGGTAGCGCAGTAGACGGTGCCCATACCGCCCTTGCCGATCTCGCGCTCAATGCGGAATCGTCCGGCGACAACGTGGGGGATATCCATAAGGGGGACCCTCTTTTCGGGATCAAGGGTCGCTTTCCGGCGATTGCGTTCGTTCGTCCGTGGAGGGCCAAAAGGTAACGCACTGCCGAACGGCGATGTTAACTTTTGTTTTGACCATTACTGAAACGGGAGAGATCAAGTCCAGCGCGGCTGGAGCCGGACGACTGTAGAGTTTAGCACTTTTGCACCCATCAGCAAACGCCGCGGTGGGCGGTTTTGCAACTCCACCACCCCAGGTGAAATATCAGCCGAACCAGATGCGCGACAATTTTTCCCGCGTGAGTAGACGCTTCGGCTGAGCGCGATCTTCCGGTCTAAACATTCGGTATCCAGAATGCCTGCGATTGCGCCTCGACGCGGCGAAGGCCAAGGTATGGCAGATCCGTTTCCGCCACTCCGAGGAAAGTAAAGTGCGGCAGATCGCTTTTGACCGTCTGAAACCAACCGTGGCGTGCCAGCACCTGCCTCACGCGCTCATCCCTGAATTCCGCCACATCGAAAGCGAGCATGGAGAGGTGCTGCGAGGCGCCTGGCGGGGCCACCGACTGGAGTATCGTTTTTGAAAAGTCCTTGCTGAAGAAGATGCCGCTCGCTTCCAGTTCGAGCACTGCGGCGACCTGCTGGAGCGGCGGCAGGCTACGCAATAAATCTATCTGTTCGGACGTGAGGCGTCCGCGCGCGCTCCAGTAATCGAGCGCCGGCAGGAAACGCGAGTTCCATAAGCGGAGCGTGTCCTCGTAAGTTCGCCGGCCGGCTTCCGGGCCATCGCGCGGCGTAATGTCCAATCCCTGGCGCCGTGCCTCCGCGCAGGCTTCGAGCAGAGACTCCATCGCCGCCGGTTGCAGCTCAACACGCTCCGTGTTTACCGTCTCGCCACGGAACCCTACCTCCTCTTGAAAGCGCAAGACTTCTTCCTCGCCCATGAACACGCAGACAGGCGGTGGACAGACGCGCTCGGAGGCGACGAACATCGCGCCGTATTCCTCAAGCACCCGCCGTGCCACCGCATCGTCGTAACGGCACATGCCTTCAAGCCGTCGCCCGCGACGCTCGAGAGATATATCGAGCCCCTCGTAAAAGGGGACGATGCGCGCGCGCCTCTCCGCTTCTTCGCGGCCAGACGAATGTAAAAGATTATCTTCTTGCATTTAAGCGTATACGAAAAAAGTCTGGTCGCATCATAGAATTCGATAGCTCTGGCGGTCAACAACTCTAGCCGCGGGCGACCGCTAGCGCAGGTGAATGCGCTGGCGCGTTCCAGCGCCGGAAGATTTCTCTCCCGGTTGATTCAGTAGGATTCGCTGCTTAACAGCTTGACGCTTGGGCTCAGTCAAGGGGGCGTTTTCGAAGCTTGCGCGAATTGAGGTATGCTTGATGTGCAAACTTTAAAAGCATTTGATTCGGCTGCCGGCGAAACGTAATGAATAGGCTGGAACAATTCCGCGAGACTGCCGCCCTCTATCGCAAACACGGGTGGCGGCTCGAGCGCGTTCTGATGCGCGGCGACACGCTTGCGCAATTGCATGACGTTGCGGGCGGCGAAGCGCATTTCGAAAATGCGGCGGCGCACGAATCTCCGGTGGATGCGATGTGGTTTGCGCGCGCTTCTACCGGAGGGCGCGAAGCGTGGGAACTGCGTCTTGTGAGCGACGTGCCTTACGCGCTTTTTGAGCTATTTGAGACGGATGAAGCGGAAGAGGACCGAGAAGAGGTGCGTCGCGAGATGGAAGCCCGCCTGCGCGAATATGCCGCGCCCTCCACGGACTAATTTTCCCGCCCCATTTTGACGGGTATTTCGACGCGCTCGCCGCCTCGTATCACGACGACCGGGATGACGCTGCCCGGCGCGGCTTCGTCAATACGCGAACCGAGTTCCTGACTTGTACGGATCGGATTTCCGTTAAAGTCGGTGACGATATCACCCTCTTTCAAGCCGGCGATATCGGCCGGACGATTACGCGCGACCTCGCCTAAACGCACGCCATGAATTTTCGTTCCCGGCACGGATACGCGCTCGAGATCATCGACGCCCAGGAATCCGGCGCCCTCCGGCCGGTCGCTAAAAGCATCCGAGTTGAAGTCTTTACGGGAACTTGTCGTCAGCGTCGTCCGCTTGATTTCGCCGTCACGCGTAAAAACGACCTCGACGGTTTTTCCGACCGGCGTCGCGGCGAGCAGCCTTCGTATATCGCGCGCTTCCTTTACGGGCTGGCCATCAAAGCTCGTCACGATATCGCCGCCGATCAGACCGGCGCCCTCGGCGGGTGAATTGGGGCGGCTGACCGCTTCGATAAAAGCGCCGCCGTCATTGTCCACGTCCTCGAACTCCGACACGCCGAAGAAAGATTGCGGCGCGCGGCGGGTCACGCTCCCGCTTCCCGATTCTCGATTAATGTTAATGAAAGGGATGATACCGCTCGCCGCCGAGATCGCCAGCCCGAGAGCCACCCATCCGATCCACTTCATCCTTCTGCGGCGGCCGCATATTTCGCTGCGAACAGGAGCGAATACTCCAATTTGATTGAGCGCGCTGGTTTCCGTCCCGGGTGCAACCGCCCCGCCCCACGCCTGTTGCGAAGCGGTAGCGACGGGTCGCAACGGCGGTGCCGTGGCGAAGCGTCGCGTCTCGGCATACTCCGCGACGCCCTCCCCGAGCCGATAACCACACGCCCGGCAAAAACGCATTCCGTGTAGCATTACGGCACGGCAGGAAGGGCAGACGACCGTCTCCCCACGGGCACCGTCCATTCTCAACTCGGCATTTTGTTCGGATTGCATGATGTTTGCCAGTCCTGAGTGATCTTCCTGAGCTAGCGCGGCTTTCTTGTAGCTAGTATACGCGCGTCGCCGCGCTGCGGTTGCATATTGTTCATGCGCAACTTAGACTCGGCTGAAAGCTTTAATAAAAGCGTGTCGGCAAGAGTCCAAGCAACGCCATTATCGGCGTCGCCCTCAAAAAGAGGCATGAAAGAGACCCGTGCCCTTACTTACTTTAGGTAACTGTATTTGAGCAGAGGCGCGAGCGAGCACTTTCTGCCATCTCTTTTCTCTGCGCGTCTCTTGAGATGTTTCTTTCGGGCCCCAGGCCGCGAGAGACGCTTCTCGGCGCGAAATAACTTTGAAGAAAGAACGGTGTTAAATAGTGGAAGTAACCAAAACCCTCGCTGCTCTGAAACCGCTCTACGGCAAAGATAACATAGAAATCGTAACGGAAGATGGTAGTCGCGTGCGCGGCATTATTAGCAGTATGAAGATGTCGCAGGCGCTCACCAAACCGAGCGTTAAGGTCGAACGCGCCGACGGCGAAATCATCAAAATTCCTTGCGATACGATCACGGAAATTATAGACCATAATCCGGCGATCGGCGCCGAAAATATCTGACGACCTGAAAGCGCAGCGTGCGCGGGTAAAGTTGCGCCCTCCTGTTTGCTGGTCTTCACCCTTCTTTTAGCTGTGCGGGACTTCATCTTCAATCGAGATAGGCTTACGCGGGGAGCCGGATGCGGCAGATACCTGACGATAGAAATCCCTTACGGTCCGATCACCAATTTTCAACCTCACCGGCGCGCTTACCGTTCGCCTTCCATTCGCGGTATAGTACATTCCGTGCGGGCCGCGAAACGCCCGACTTACAAAGCGCGCGGATGGAGAAATTGACAGGAATGACGATCGAAGATATTGGAGGGCGGGTGGCGATTGTATGGGAAGGGTTGCGCCCCGCAACGCGCAGCCTCGTCGAGCGCGCGCTCCTTTCGACAACTGCTGCGGCGCCGCGGAGCGCAAGCGCGCCCTATGACGCGCGCGCCGAGTGGGAATTAAGCCGTCTGCTGGCGGCCCTCGATGATCGCGCGACCGAAGCCGGCGTCGCCGTGTTGAACGCCGAACAGGCTCGCGAACTCCGCCGCATGGCGGAGGCTTGTGCGCTCGTCCTTCATAATGAAGCGCGATCCGCCGAAGTTTTCGCCCAGTTGATTCAACGCGCGGTGCGCGCGCGCAACTATGCGCGCCTCGATGCCCTGGCTGATACTATTCACATGCGCATTGCGCCCAGTGAAATTTGCGAACTGGCACGCCATCCCGATACGACCGTGCGTGCCATCGCCCAGGAGGCACTCTTGCGGACGCCCACTTCCATGCTCGTCGAGTTGCTGGGCGATCCGGTTGACGCGGATGTCGCGCGTGAGGCGATCGAGAGACAGGCCCAGGAGTATGGCTCGGAGGAAGCGCGCTGGATTATCAACGCGCTCGACCAACCTGATACGACTGAAGATGACCTGTAAAAAAAGCCGCTCACGCGAGCGGCTTTTTTTACGTAAATTTATCGCCAACCTCATCTGTTATGAATTTCAGCGGCGTCTGTCGTCGCGCCCCGGGTCTCGCCGATTGCGCGCAGTTTCTCCACCACTTGTTCAATCAGCCAGTTCGGCGTTGATGCCCCGGCCGTCACGCCGACGCGATTCAAGCCACGCACATCCTCCGGATTGATCTCTTCGGGGGTCTCGATCAGGTAACTTTTCGCGCACTGCTCCTGGCAGACGGCGAGGAGCTTGATGCTATTGGACGAGTGCTTGCCGCCGATGACATAGAAGGCATCCACCAGTCCGGCCAGCGAGCGCGCCGCATCCTGCCGGTCACGCGTCGCGGAACAGATCGTATTGACGACCTGCGGCTCGGCGTCCGCTTTAGCGCGCACCGCTTCGGCCGCTTCGAGAAAAGTGCTGAGCTTGAGGGTCGTCTGTGAAACCACCAGCGGCGCATGGAGGAGAGGCAAGTTCTCCACCTCGCTCGCGTCGCGCACGACATGCGTGTTGTCGGGCGCATAGCCGACGACGCCGATCATCTCAGGGTGGTCCGGATTGCCGACCACCACGACATCGCGGCCCTGCGCCGCCGCGCGCTCCGCCAGATGTTGAACTTTGGTGACGAACGGGCACGTCGCATCAATCACCCGGCCCGCGCGTTCTTCCAGATCGCGCTGCACCTGCGGGGTCACGCCATGCGCGCGGATCACCGCCGTCACATCGCCTCCCACTTCCTCCGGCGCCTCGATGGTCTTGACGCCCTCCGCTTCGAGCCGGCGTATCTCCTGCGTATTATGGATCAACGGCCCCAGCGTCCGCACCGTCGCGCCCTCACCGAGCGCGCCCTCCACCATCTCGACCGCCCGCTCGACGCCGAAACAAAACCCGTATTCTTCAGCTAACAGAACTTGCATGACTTAACCTTCACAATTCATCATCGGCCGTAATCAAAGCTTAACTATTCTTCCGCCTCTATAATTACCTCACAGCGTGCTGTGCCGCCCCCGGTTCTGTAGGTCACTACCTTTAACGTGCCCTTCAATCCACGCGATCAATTTCTCGGCAAGTGAACAAGCCAGGCATTTCATCTTAGCACAGCACCACCTTCAACTGCAGTTTCACGTCAAGGCGATGTCATGCAAAGCACATGTGGGCAGGAGAATAAGCAATTTAATTGATCTCGATAAAAGCTTAAATATCCCCTGCTCAATACGATCTCATGCCACTTGGTTCTCATCTCGCT
>JANOGZ010000531.1:0-26809 GCA_031406255.1 Pyrinomonadaceae bacterium
GGCGACATCAATTCCGACCGTCTCATTTCTGATGAGGTTAACCAAAGGCTCGCGACAATCCTCATACGCTGTGTCGCAAAGCCGCTCGGCGGCGACCGCGGAATCCGCGGTGGACAGTAAAAAGAGAGCGAATGTAAGGCACAGGTTCAGGCGTGCGAAGCGGACAGCGACAGCAGACATAACACCTCTTCACTTGTTCTTTAGCCGGGAGCAATTCGCGCCCAAACGGCGCGCAGCTATTTTGGTCTCACGCTTAGAGACGGGGGAGAGAGAGCCAAATTGCAATAACCGAGACGTTTAGACTTGCAATATTGCAAATGGATGTCAATTTCCAGATATTTACGACCAGTTTTCGGGCTCGTCGCCCGCCGCTGTCGGGATGAGAGATCGGGGAGGACCTCACCAGACGGAGGCCATGATCGGTAACATCTTTTTGACGGTCTTAGCTTAAGGTGGGTCGAGTTCAAGAACTTCGTAAAGCTCGCGCACGGCGCGCGCCGTCGCCGTGCCGGGCAGATAGAACAGCTCTTCGGCGACCGCCCGGCGCTCCGCTGATTGCCGCGATGGCTCGGCGAGGCACGTTTCGACCGCGGCGGTTGCTTGCGCGGCCGTTCGCACCGTTGTCGAAACCTGCGCGAGCAGGGCGACGTACTCGGGATGCGTGTTGGTCCTGGCGATTAATTCCGGCATTTCAATCCGGATCACAGGGCGATCGAGCAATAAGTATTCGAATCCGACCGAGCTGTGGTCCGTGATCAGAACATCGGCGGCCATCAGGTACGGACAGGCATCGCTGCCGCTTACCAAACGCCCGCCGCTGGCGCGCAAGATCGGCTCCAGACGCGCTCCCCAATCGACACCGCCCGAATTAACGTGTGATGGATCGCGCGAGCGATCATGGAGCTTGACCATGACGGCATACCCGGCCGCGCCGAGACGCCCGACGAGCTCTTCGCCCATCACGTTCACCGAAGAATATGGCGACCAGGTGGGCGCGTAAAGAACCGTGCGCTGCCCCTGATCGAGGCTGAGCGATCGAGCACGACGTCGCGCTTGAGCGTGCCATCAACGAGGCAATCGAGCTTGGGCATGCCGACGAGGCGCGCCGCCGGACTATCCGGGTCAATCGCTCCGGCCGCGATGTGATTGCGCAGGCGGCGCTGGTTGATGAAGAACAGCCGATCCCACTCGCGCATCGAGCGCTCCGGCCGGTCGTAGATGTTGCTGTACTTTCCGGCCACGCCATGAAACATCTGAATACGGCGCGTCCCGCGCGGCAGCGCGACCCAAAGCAGGTCGGCGGCCAGGTAGGCATCAAACTTCATTAAAGCCGCGCGCGCGGTGCTGATCAGCCGCAGGTTTTGCTGCTGCTCTGTGCCCGCCTCTCGATAAATTTCCGCGGCACGAGCGCGAGGCGCTTCGCTCGCCGTGAAATAAAAGCTGACGCGCGGGTCCGTGCGCATCGCCCTGTAAATCGGCGCCATGACCGCATAGTTCATCTCCGTGCGCGCGTTGACGAGCACGCGACGGGATTCGGGCTGGCGCTGCCGCCGCCAGCGCGTATCGGCGGCCCGCGCCCATCGCACGATGCGATTGACACTCATGCCGGGCATACCACCTGCAACGTGGGCCTACATAAGTGAGCCTCGGATTGCTTTACGTGGTCTATGGACATTTTCATTTGCGATAATAGCTGGTGGCTCTTCATTGAACTGCTTTGACACGACGGATGTGGTCGAAAGAGTGTGCTGCGGTGGCGGGCAGCATGCGTTCATAGACGATCTGCAATCAACATCATAGTGAGGTTCATCGGGTGAAGCACTTCTACCCGGTGCTTTCCAGCCTGACAGTGCCGTTTTGCGCCAACTCGGGCCAAAGGCCGATCTTAGACTGTGGAATCGCGAGGATATTTGATAATTCCGGGTCGACTGATTTAAGTCGCCGGAGCTGCCCTTTAGCGATTTCGAAGAATTGATACTGCGGCAACTCCAGGCTTGCCAAGAAGTCCTTCGCGTCATGTACCCTTATCTTAAAACTCTCCGATGCCCACACATTGGCCTCGAATAAAATAACGGGCGCCGCGACCCGGTTCAGCGTTTCTCTCCCTCCCTGAAAGACTTTCAATTCCGCGCCCTCGACATCGCATTTTATAAAATCCGGCGGCGGGAGCGCGCCGGCAGCGATCAGGTCATCCATCCGGCGCTCCTCACAAGTCATCAAGCGTACCGTACCTTGGGCCAGCTCGACGGGCCATCCGTCGCGGGCTAGATTCGCCATTGTGTGATCTTCCGGAACGTACAAAGTGGCTTCCAAGGACTCATCAGACAGCGCGAGAGGGTGGAGAACAGAGTTTCCCAGCCCGGCGACTGTGCGCCTGAGATTGGGAAGAAGTTCCTCATTGGGTTCAAACGCATACACTTTGCCCTCTGGCCCGACCAGTTGCGACAGCAGCACGGTGTGAAGCCCTATGTTCGCGCCGATATCGAAGGCGATATCGCCGCTCGCTACTACGTGGCGCATGACATTCTGTTCGTCAACCTCGCGGGGGGAAACCTTATAAGGTGACCACCTTAACAGATCGGCCGAACCTCCGTGGCGCAAGTCCACATACACAGGCGCATGATCACCGATCATTATCGGAACTGCTTGCAACGTCTTTATTCTTTTTGCAAGGAAGAGTGTCAGACGGGTTTGACCCCGAAGCTTACTACGAAGGTGCGCCCGGACAATTTCGGCAGAAAGAGAAAGTTTTGCGGGTATAGAAGATTCGGTCATCTATAGAGCCCGGTTCCTGTTATTATTTCATCAATACTTCAGGTGCTCACCATCCGTCGCGGCGGTTAAAGATGGCGCTCCGCTGAGTTTTTCACCGATGATTTGCGGCAGCACATCATCGATCGCACGGTGGTAATCTTCAGGAAAGTCGATCTCGATCCACGGGTAGCCGCGCGTGCTGATGGCGTGCAACGGTCGTTCAGATGCAAAATCGAGGAACGCGCGTGGAGCCCAGTCACGGCGCGAGCCCCCGGCGATCAGCGCGTCCATCTTCTCGATCAGAAGTTGCGCGCCGGCCGGCCCGAACTTTGCGATCCCGACGTTTTCGCCGTCGGCCTCCGCCGGGTTCATCGCTTTAGAGATGTCCACCACACGTCCGCCGCGCACTTTCACCTTCATCTCTTCATCACCGAGAGCGGGCGTCGTCTCATCGCCAAAAGCGACCAGCAGGGCGTCTTCATAGCGGGCGGTGAGTAGGTCTCGCAGAAGCTGCCGGTGAAAGAGCACGTCCGCGTTCATCACCAGAAATCCATCGCGCAACAGATGCCGTGCGAGCCATAGAGAGTAGAGACTGTTGGTCTGGTCAAAGATTGTGTTCGTGATGAACCGGACGTCGCCGCCGCAGGTCTGCTGGACGCGATCGGCCCCGTAACCGACAACGACGATGATGTCATGGACCGCTGACGCTTCGAGCGCCAGAATCTGCCGCCCGATCAACGTCAGGTCGCCGACTCGCGCCAGGCACTTCGGTTCGCCGGCAGCCACGCCGCCCAGTCGGGCGCCCTTACCGGCGGCGAGAATAATTGCTCTCATAAACCCCTTGTTCCTCTGAATATTCTGGCAAAATCCGCGCGACAGACGCCGATCGCACTTACCCGTCGGCCTTCGCCACCTTCGAAGCGTGCTCATCGAGAGCCGGCTGACCCTTTCGATCCTTCCAGCGCTGCTCAACGATCCCGGCGAAAAACCAGAGCCACAATTCATGCTCGAATGTCGCGACCGGGTCGCGCCGGGCCGCAGCCCGTAACATGTTCGCAGCGGCGCGCCCGAGCGAGCGGAACATATACCGGGGGACGCCCGCCACGTGCGGAACTTTTGAGTAATCCAGCGTGGATTGCTCCGGCGACTCCATGTCGAGCTTCAATTTCTCATAGATGATCGCGCGACTGATGCCGTGCCAGTAATACCACCGGCGAAAGTAACGCTTGTTCAGGCGGTCGCGCGGAACGATGTGGTGAACCATCATCGCGGGCACATAAAAGCCCCGCAGGCCGGCGGCGCGTGCGCGCAGGTGCCACTCTCTCTGCGCTTGATTGCGCAAGGTGCCGGCCTTCCGGCCAAGACGATTATCGAAAAGGCCGGCGCGCACAAAGGCGTCGCGGCGGTATGCGATGTTCACGCCGAGAGGCCAGGGTATTCCATTAAGTCCCCACTCTTTCGGTTCACTACCGTAATCCAGCAAGGCGATGACGGCCCAGTGCCGACCGGGCCGGTTCGGCAACCACGCGGGGCGCGGCCCGCCCCAGATCGGCAACACTCTGCCGCCGACGAAATCGCATCCGAAGCGGTCGAGTCCCTCCGCGGCTCGATCGAGCCAATCGGGCTCGAAGCGCGCATCATCATCCGTGTTCGCAATGATCTCGCCCCGCGCCGCGCCGATGCCCGCGTTTACAGCAGCATACCGACCCTGCTCCGCTTCGAACAGGTATCGCAATTCGACCGGAAACTTCCCCGCCGCCTCAGTGACAACCGTGCGCGTCCCATCATTCGGCGAGTTGTTATCGACAACGATTACTTCCCAGCTCTCCTTTGTCGAGAGCTTCGCTAAACTGCCCAGCGTCTCCCGCAGATCGCCGGCGCGGTCGTATGTAGGTATAATGACCGAAAACTTCATGGCTCCTTAATCTCTATCGGTGTGCGCAGAGCGCGGCGGCGCACTTCAGACGCACGCGCAATCATTGCCTTTTTTCGATCGGTTCTCGCTTCTCTCCCGCCGTATCCGTCTCGCCCGTGATCAGCGCCCGAACGAAGGCCGCCACCTCACGCACGATGCTGCGCCGACCGCTGCCAGCGAGGTAATCTCTACGACGCTTACGAAAGAAACCGATGAAAAAATGGAGACGAGTTTCATCCGTGAAGGCGCGGGCGACACCGCCCTGTAACGCATGCGCGAGCCATGCCGCTGCATCAATCACCGCTTGCCTGTACAGATGAGCGGGCACGCCGAACAGATGCGCGACAGATCGCTCCATCGCTTCGTCGCGCAACACGGCATAGAAATGGCCGTGCCCCATGTGCCACCGGCGATGATATTTTTTGCTCAACCGCGCCATCTGCACCTCCGCGGCGACGACGCTGGCGGGCGCATACAGCCCCTGCCGCTTGGCAAGCAAAATCCGGGTTTGCAGCTCGTGATCTTCCATTGATCCGATGCTATCTTTGAATCGCTGAACATCCACCGCGAAGAGTCCCATTTGCTCAAACACCGTACGGCGGAAAGAGAGATTGGCGCCGACCAAACATATTTGTCTTTCCGTGTTGACGTAAAACGGCGCGTCGCCGTAATCCTGTAGCGCCAGTGGCGACCAGTGCTCGCGTGTCAGCCATGACGGCGGCTCGTTTTCCCAACGCGGCAACACCTTGCCGCCGACAAAATCCACCTCCGGATGCTTGTCGAAGGCGCGTTTGATGTTCGCCAGCCAGTCGCGCTCGACGCGCACATCATCATCGGTGAAAGCGATGATCGGCGCACGCGCGTTGGCGATTCCGGTATTGCGCGCGTAAGAGAGTCCTTGCTTACCTTCGAAGATGTAACGCAGGTTCGTGTGGCCGCGCGCGATGAATGATTCGACCACCTTGCGCGTTCGATCAGTCGAGTTGTTATCGACGACGATCACCTCGTAGATCACATCACCCATCTCCTCCTGCGCGAGCACACTCTCCAGTGCGGCCGGCAGGATGTCGCTCCGGTTATATGTGCTGATAATTACCGAGACGTCTACTTGCTCACTCATCTTTTTCATCCCGGGATCGCCACCGACATTAGCGTGCGACGCGGAGTGACATAAGCTTACTTGACCCTAACAGCCTACACCTGCGAAGCAAACTCGCCCAGCGCCTGCCCGTCCGGCGCGCGGCCGTCATCGTCTCGTAAAAATTGCCAATCATGG
This sequence comes from Pyrinomonadaceae bacterium, assembly GCA_031406255.1. Taxonomy (GTDB): domain Bacteria; phylum Acidobacteriota; class Blastocatellia; order Pyrinomonadales; family Pyrinomonadaceae; genus JANOGZ01. Next base: position 5,946 of record JANOGZ010000531.1, read on the forward strand.
GGAACGTAAAATTTTCCGCGCACCATCTTGCCCGGATCAACGCGAAGCATCGCGCAGCGATACTGCCAATCAATATCGGCGCCCGCCGGCGCATTGCGCTGCTTGATTGTTGCGTCCACCGAGTAAATGCCCGGTTGCAGCCCGATCTCGGCGCACGAAAATTCGATCGCACCCGAGCCGGATTCAAGAGCGATTCGCCGTTCGCTTAACTCCGTCGTGAATTGGCATTGCAGCTTGCCGTCCGCCGTGTAGAAGAACACTTCGAAGACGGCATCCTCAACATGTTCGCGCGCACTGTATCTGAGTCGCGCCAAGAGCGGCCCGCCTGTGTGGAAAGACGGCGACTCACGCCCCTCAGCGTCGTGAAAGACAAGCGAGGTAATATCAGCGCTTTTAGACGTATTCGCGAGCGGCGTGCCGGGCGGCGCAGACGGCGTGAAACTGCTCGCGATACGCTGGTATTCGGCGATCACCTCGCGCGGCGCGCCGCACGTGTGAATTTCGCCGCGCTGCATAAGTATGACGCGATCGCACAGACGCTCGACCGCGCCGAGATCGTGTGAGACGAAGACGATCGTTTTGCCACCCCGCTTCAGCTCGCCGATCCGCGCCAGGCATTTGGCCTGAAAAGCGGCGTCGCCGACGGCCAGGACTTCATCGAGCAGCAGAATATCCGGGTCCAGATGAGCGGCGATGGAAAAACCGAGCCGGACGTACATCCCCGACGAGTAGCGCTTGACGGGCATATCAATGAACTGTCTGACGCCGGCGAAGTCGATGATGGCGTTGAGCTTGGCGGTGATCTCGCGGCGGCGCATGCCGAGGATCGAGCCGCTCAGATAAACATTCTCACGCCCGGTCAATTCCGGATGAAAACCGGAGCCGACTTCGATCAGGGCGGAGAGGCGGCCGTCGATCGTGATATCGCCGGAGGTCGGAGCGGTGATGTTTGAAAGCAGTTTCAGAATCGTGCTCTTGCCCGCCCCATTGTGACCGATGATGCCGAGCGCCTCGCTGCGCCGAACCTCGAAGCTGACATCGCGCACCGCCCAGAACTCCTCCGAACGCCGTCGCAGGCTGTGCAACTTGCGCATGAGCGGGTGCCGCGCCGCCGCCCGAGCGTCTTCGACCTCCCCCCGGACCAGATATTTCTTAGAAACGTGACTGAAGTTGAGATCGATCATAAACGCTTCTCGGTCGCATCCGTGTCCTAGATGATATCAGCGAGGGTGGCCTCGACCCGCTTGAAATAAACATATGAGGCGACAAGCAAAACGACGGCGATGAGCGCCGAGATACCCAACAAGCGAAAATCGGGCGGCGCGCCGTGCAGCGTCACCTGACGAAAGTTCTCGATCACGCCGACCATCGGATTCAGCATGTAAAAAGCGCGCAGCCACTGCGGCACGGCGCTCAGCGGGTAGACGACCGGCGTCGCAAACATCCACAACTGGAGCAGGAGCGGCATCGCCACCCCGATGTCGCGAAAACGCACCTGCGTCGCCGAGAAGAAGAGGGCCATCGCCGTTACGAATAACGTCAAGGCCAGAATGATCGGCACCGTATAGATCGCATTTAGCGTAAACGGCACACGGTAGTAGATCATCAAACCGATAAAGACGCTCGATGCGATCAGAAAATCAAAGAGCGCGGCGATGACATATGTGAGCGGCAAAATTTCACGCGGGAAGTAGACCCGTGTGACAAGTTGCGAGTGGCTGACCAGTCCGTTAGTAGCATTGACGAGCGCCGTCGAAAAATAGGTCCAGGGCAGGAGCGCGGCATAAGCGAAGACAGCATAGGGCGCGCCATCGCTCGGCATCCTCGCGATGAACGAGAAGATCACCGTGTAGATTAGCATCAGCGACAACGGTTGCAGGATCGCCCATGAGATACCGAGCACCGACTGCTTGTATCGCACTTTGATGCGATGCACGCTGAGCGTGTAGAGTAAATCCCTATAATGCGTTAGCTTGATGAGGTCGCCCGCCAGGCCCGACAATGATAATGAGGGCGCGCGGATGGTCGTCACATGGCGCGCCCGCGCCGGCGGCCCCGTCGCACCGCCGATCGAGCCATCAGACGAGATTTCAGAAGCCGTCTTAACCAAATCACTTTGCATCAGCACCACTCCGCCACACTATAATAGGCTCAATCCTCATGATTTCCGAATTAATGACCGAGCCGGTAAAAATGCTTGCCATAAAAAAAGCCGGCTAAATCCCAGACGGCGAGCTCATCGGAGAAACTCTCAGCCGGATTTCGATTTCGACTCACGGCGGCCCTGGTTAACCTCAACAACCCGCGCGCCGCTTGACCATAGAGGTACCGCGGAACCCCGCCCAGATAAGCGACCGACGCCCGCTGCTCCCGGTCGAGCACGCCAGAAGACACGCCGCGCCAGAAACACCATCGGCGATAATAGCTTTTGGTCAATCGTTCGGGCGGGATGTAGTGATAGATAATCAGGTCGGGGCGGTAAAACCCGCGCGCCCGCGCGGCCAGCAGTCGGCGATACATATCTTCATCCTCGCCCGCCAGCAATCGTTTGCCGGTGCGGCTCACCCCGGTTAAATACGGCCCGACCCTGGTTAAGATCGCGCGCGAAATAACGGCATTGCCGCCCATCAAAATGCCGGGAAAATTTTCGTCGTAGGGAACGATTTTGTCGCCACCATCGACTAGTCCGATCACACCCGGATAATCATCCGGCAACCAGGCGGGCGGCGCGGCGCCCCATCGCGGCACATACGGTCCGCCGATGAAGTCGACTCCCGTCTCGCCAAAAGCCGAGTGAACGCAGGCATACCAGTTGGCATCAATCTCCTCATCATCATCGATCATGCCGATGAGGTCGCCGCGCGCCGCGGCGATGCCCGCGTTGAGCGCGTGTGATCTTCCCTGCCGCCCTTCGAACAGGTAACGGAGCCGGCCGTTGAATCTTCCCATCCAGTCTTCGACAATCTGTCGCGTGTGATCCTTCGAGTTGTTATCAACAACAATGATCTGCGTCTCCAGTCCTGACGGCACGCTGGCGACGAGCAGGCTTTTCAGCGTTCGTTGAAGCAACTCCTGCCGATTGTAAGTTGGAATGATGACATCTAACCGCATTGCGTGAGCCCTGGGATTTTCTCTCTCACCCGCAGTGGAATATTTATTCTCATATCGCAGCATGAACATTCGGTTCAGATCAGCGCGCACTCGTTTGAGCGCTGTGTGTGAGAAACCGGTGGCGGAGTTCGTACACGCGTCGCAAGAGTCGCGGGGCGGCGCGCAGAGCGAGCAGCACGAGGCGTAGCTTGCGACTTCGATAGTAACTATTAGCTCGTTCCAGATCCTCCGCCGCCTGTTCAAATTGACCGGCGACGAACTGCTGCTTGCCGCGCTCGAGAGCGAGATCAGCGCTGCATCTCCTCATCTGCGCCGCGATCAGCTCACCGGTGCGCGGCGAAAGGTCCGGCAACCGCGCGTGTTTACGGTACACCTCCAGCTGGCCTTCAAAGAGCCGCGCCATGTTCGTCGTCAGGCTCGCCGCGTGCAGGCGATGGTGCGCCAGCACCCGTCGCTTGTAAGCGATCCGTCCGCCGCAGCGGGCGAGGCGCAGCCAGAGGTCGAAGTCTTCCGAGTAGGTGAACTTCTCGTCAAACAATCCGGCGTCGACCAACGACTGCCGACGCGCCACCACGCATGAGGTGAGCACCACACACTCCAGAGCGAGCAGGCTCTCATACGTCACCGCGCCATGAGAGGGAACGGTCTGCATGTAGGTCTGCCCGGCCAGATGTGAATCGCCGGTCAGCAGCGCGTCCACATAATGAAGATCGAGCGCCGGGTTCTCACGTAGAATGCCCATCTGTTCGGCGAGATAGTCGACCTTCCACGCGTCGTCCCCATCGAGCAGCGCGACGTATTCCCCGCGCGCCTTCATGATCCCGGCATTGCGGGCACCGCCCGGGCCGCGATTCTCCTGCCTGACGTAAACGATGCGCTGCCGATAAGGCTCAAGCGCGCTTTCGAGTTCTTCGGTATCGGGCGAGCCATCGTTGATGACGATCACCTCATGATCGGAGAAAGTCTGCGCAAATACCGAATCGAGCGCCTCCCCGATATATGACGCGACTTTGTACGCGGGGATGATGACGCTCACGGCGGGCGCGAAGCGCGGCGCGTCATGACGGACGGCGGGCGGGCGCTCTTCGTGCGGCATTAGCCTTCCCTCCCGGACGACGGCGGTGGTGATGCGGCGGCGCTCGCGCTGGCCGCCGGAGCAGCAGCAGGGGTGATGATCGCTTGCTTATCCGTCAGGTCGGTCCAGTACAGGCGACGCAAGACGACGGCATAACCCACCAGGTAATAGATGTTCCACTGGTAAGCGACGGAGCCGAAGAAGCTGCTCACCATGTAACCCACCAGGCTGGCCTGTAAACCCACCGCGAGATAGTAAAAGGTGCGCGCGCCGCGCCGCGCCGCGAAAGTCTCTCGTTCGATCTGTCGCAGTCCACGGAATGCTGAGAGGAGAAACATGACGTAGATGATCGCCGCCGGAATTCCCAGCTCCGCCGAGACCTGCGTGTAGGCGTTATGTGTGACCTGCTGCGTATCCGAGACCAAGCGGAAGTTATCCATCCCGATGCCGAGCAGCGGATTATTGATCGTGAACCAGACGGATTTAAGAAGCAGCGCGCGACGCGAATGGGATGACCCCGACAGATCGCGGCTCGGATCAAGGATGGAGACGAGGCGTCCGCCATAGTTGCCCGGCGCGAGCGCGAAGAATCCGATGACGGCGACAAAGGTCAACACCATGACGGGCAGGCGATGGCGCCGGCCGAGTTTCCAGGCAAGCACCAGTGTGGCGAAGGCGAGGCCCAAAAATCCGCCGCGCGAAAAGGTAACGACGTTGCCCGCCACGGTCAGCACGGCGCACGCGCCGTAGAGCAGCTTGCCGATAATATTGCGTGTGCCAAATAGCAGGGCGACGGCGAGCGGCGTGAGTGTCACCAGATACAGCGCGAGGTCATTCGGATTACCGAAGATCCCGCCGATGACTCCCGCCGCACGGTAGCCATCAACCGACAGGCGGCCGAGCCGGAAATCATTCAACGCGACCAAACTCAGCGTGCAGCCGATGGCCAGTGAGAGCAGCAGCAGCCACTTCAGGCGCCGCTCCGTGCGCACCACATTAACGATCACGATAAACATCAAGACGGCTTTGATGAACGGATCGGTGAAGGCTGTCCAGGCCCGGCCGGGGCTGATCGCCAGCGGCATCGAGAGTACGGCGGCGATGCACAACAGCAAGACGAGATTGACCTCACGCGGTCGCGCCGTAAGCGTGCCTTCCAGAATTAGCTGCGAGGGAATAAAAACAAGCAGGGTGGTAATGCCGAGCCAAAAGGCGGCGGATGATAGCCAGGGCGCGTCGAAGAGCTCGTAAGGACGAAAGTAGAGAATGATCGTGAAGAGGAAGAGCCCGGCGTAACTGAGCGTGTGCCCGTGGTGGATGATCCACGACTCTTTTTTCGTCGCTCGGCGCACGCGCGCGGGAGGCGGCGCAAAGGGCCGCGCGGCCCCGGACGTTAATGAATCCCCGGTCGCTCCTCGTGTGCTCGTCTGCTGCGGCGGCGCGCCGGCCGCAACCGGCGACGACCAGTCGTCCTCGCCAGCTTCTTCGCTCTCCCACCGCCGCGCACTCCGCGCCGGAGTGACCGGCTCATAATCGTAAACGTGACGGTTGGATGGCATTTGCGGCACTCTGCTTGACCGACCCGAGCGGAAATCGCCGGCGCTCTCGGCCAGCGCGCCTCCGCCATTTCCAGTAGCTCAAAACGGCCGCGCGGAGATACCGGGGCATCTCAAACCCTCGGTCTCCGACGGCCACTCAAGCGGCTTCCGATATGTGACGCGAGCGCGGCGGGTCCACCGCCGTCTCGCCCTTAATCTCCAGGGATCAAGGTATGACATGGACTCTCAGGGAGTTTTCAGAAAACTTTTGGTCGCCCGCCCGAGCGGGCGCTAAACGACGACGCTCTCTTCGTCGCCAACCAGCACGATCGCTTGCACGCGCTCACGCAACGCCGTTTCGAAGCGGCGGGCCTCCTCGATTTCGGAGAAAGCGAGCTCACGCAACTGCTGCTCGATGCGACGACGATAATCGGAAACCAGAGAATCCGAAACATTCAAGCGCGCCGCCGCCTCTAACTGCGTGATATGGACCGGGCTCAGATAGCAGTGCCAGAGCACGCCGAGCATGCGGTCGTACTGCTTGGTTTTGCCGCGCACCGCTTCGTGCAGACCTTTCAGGAACTGATCGACGAAATTTGCCGCTTCCCGCTCCGATTCCTGACGCAGCAGCGATTGCTCCGGATTTTCGCGTCCATCGACCGGCTCGAATTGTCTGCCCTGGTCGTCATCGCTATCGCCGCCGAGAGGTACCAGATAGATGTCCATCACCGGCAGCCGCGACATCACGAGGCTGCGCAGCGCGCGCACGTCGACGGGCGCGTCGGTCGCTTCTAATACGCTGATGATCAAATCTTCCAGATCCGAATTGCTGATGATAATTTGCGCGTCGCCCGTGCAGCCGACCATGCGCGTATCGCGATGGTGCACCGGAATTAATTGTATGCGCTGCTCGAGTTCCTGCGTGCCGCGGCGCGGCTTGTCGTTGCGCCACTCGCTCAAACCGTAGATGCGATCAACGAGACGCCGGTGCGGCTCATCGTCGCGGCCGCCGCCGTCAAAGCGACGAAAGTTAGCGCTCGATTGAATGATGGTGGAAATGCGGCGCGCGAGACGGTACGACTCGGGATGACGCTTCCGGAGTTCAGAGGTGAGGAGATTGGTCAGCTCGATCTGGCCGATCTCGCATTCGATCTCGGCATCGGTCATCTCCGTATCCAGATAGTGCTGGAAGCGGGCTTTGCTCAGCAGTGTGACGAAAAGCTCTTGTGTCAGATCAGTATAAGCGCTTCCCCGCTCGCCCTCTTCGATCAGGAGGCCGGCGCTGTGCGAGGCGCGCACCAGGGGATGATTGCTCACCAGACGCTGCAATTCTGTCCACAGACGGTTAACGTCGGAGCGGCGCAGGGATTCAATCCAAGGCCCGCTGTTTCGCGCGGCACGTTCAGAGCCGGCGCGCTCAGGCGCGCTTGATCGGTTTTCAGTTGCGCTCGTCATAAAATTATTCAAGCTATGATCTTGCTTCGGGGAAGTAGTAGCCATGTTAATAGTAACGGTTTCGGGGAGCAAGCTTGAAGGCACGGTGAGACGTTGATAGTGGGACTCTTGTACTGACAGCTGAGTGGGACCGTGGGTGGCAGTGGCTCGCAACAACCGGCGACTTTCTGCATCCTGGATTGCCGTGATTGAGGTGGCGCACCTCGCATCTGGGGAGAAGAGAACATCTCGGAAGATCCCGTAAATAACTGTTCTCTTTAGACCTTAACGGGAATCCGCGCCTGATGACCGCAAAGGGGAATGGACGCGGTCACCGTGTAAGGAGAATCTAGGGAGTCTTGAGCTCTCCCTGACGACACGAGTGATGTTACCAGCAAACATAAAAATGAGCAACAATTTTTTACACTTCCCCCAAGGTATTGATAAATCAGGATAAACCGGGAATAAATTACCCCTCTCGGGCGGCCGCGTTGTGGAAAACGGAGCGGATTAACGATTTCTTAACCACTGACCAAGGGAAGCGTCCGTCAAAAGTTTACGGCTGTTGTGGCTCCTCGCCACATATTTGATTGCCCTGGCTCATCGGGCTGTGCCTTTTCGCGTGGACGCTTTGACCGAGAGCCGAGTTGCGCCCTATCAATGGATCGCGCGCGGCCAGGCCGGACATACACTGGAGGAGCCATGCGTTCTTCAAGCACAGCCACATTTTGCAAGCAAAAAAGCTGCCCTTCCGCCGAAGTACTACTTCTTTATATTGAAACGGGGCTGGCGGTAGCGAAGCACGGAAGGGTGGCCGCGCACCTCGCCACATGTGATTTCTGCGGGGCAGAGATGCAACTACTAGCGAGCCACAACATCGACCAGGTCGAGACCGACGCGACACTGGAAGCCGAGATGCCCCGGCATCTGCGCCGTCTGGCTGAAGACCTGCTGGCCGCACCGGCATTTGCGCTGGTGCGAATCGTCGAATTGGTTTATGACCGGGAACGCCTGACGCTGACGGATGCCTGAGCGACCAGCTCAACCCTTTCCCCCAAAGGGTCTTACTTCTCGCCGAACCGATTTGAAATTTCCCTCGCTTTTTTAAACTGAGCCTTCGTAAGCGGCCCTCGACCCCATTTATCAATCATCTTTCGCCGCCCCGCCATTGTATAGCTCCTCGATCAACGCACCATATTTTTCATCCACGACGCGACGTTTAACTTTAAGCGTCGGCGTCAGTTCACCGCCATCAATGGAGAACTCTTCGGGCAGCAGCGCGATGCGCCGGACGCGCTCGTAATCGGCTAGCGAGGCGGTCAGTTGCGCCACCTCGCGCTGCACGAGCCGGACGACGTCGGGGTCGCGGCTCCAGGCGGTGCGCGCCGGTGTGGATGAGGCGGTCTCCCGGCCACTCATCTCATTGGCGAGCGCTTCCCAGTCGGGGACGATCAGCGCGGCCGGCTGCTTGCGTCCGGCGCCGATGACGACCACCTGGCTGACGAGCGCGCTCTGCTTAATCAAGCTCTCGACCAGTTGCGGCGCGATATACTTGCCGTTCGACAACTTGAAGAGTTCCTTTTTGCGATCAGTGATGTAGAGATGACCACGCTCGTCGAGGCGACCGACATCGCCTGTCCGAAACCATCCTCCCGGCGCAAACATCGCGCTTGTCTCTTCGGGCTTGTTGTAATAACCGCTCATCACGTTCGGCCCGCGCAATAAAATCTCGCCCTCCGGATCAATCGTCACCTCGATGCCGGGGAAGGGTACGCCGACCGAGCCGACGCGGTTATCATCCGGCCGGTTGGCCGAAACGATGCACGTTTCGGTCATGCCGTACCCCTGCAAAATGTTGACGCCCGCGCCCAAGAAGGCATAGGAGAGCGCCGGCGAAAGCGGCGCCCCGCCGGAGACAAAATAACGCAGGCGTCCGCCGACGCCGGCCCGCCATTTTGAGAAGATCAGGCGGCTGGCGATCTCCTGCCTGATCTCCAGCAGGGGTGGCACCGGCTCGCCGCGATCGCGCAGTTCGGCATACCGCTGGCCCACCGCCAGGGCCCACAGGAAGAGACTCTTTTTCCAGCCGCCCGCCGATGTTCCCTTTTTAACGATGCGGTGATAGACCTTCTCAAAGAGGCGCGGCACGGCCGTCATGATCGTCGGCCGAACTTCGCGCAAATACTCTCCGACCTGATCGAACGACGCGGCATAGTAGACCGCGACGCCGTTCCAGCAGAAAACGTAAAAGCACGTCCGCTCGAAGATATGCGACAGCGGCAGCACCGATAGCGAGACGTCCGCCGACGAGATCGGCAGGCCGGCGGAAATCGCCAGCACGTTGGAGACGAAGCTTGCATGCGACAGCATCACCCCTTTGGGTTCGCCCGTCGTGCCGGAAGTGTAGATGATCGTCGCCAGATCATCCGCGCGGACTTCACCCAGCAGACGCTCGAAGGCTTCCGGTTCAAGACGGTCGCGTTCTGCTCCGCGCCGCTCCACATTCTCCAGGGCCAGCCCTCCGATATCGCTGTCGACGGAGGGAGGATCGAAGAAGATCGTTTGTTCGAGCTGTTCAACGCTTTCGATTCCGGCGCGCGCGTGGCGAAAGACTTTGCGTCCTGAGACGAACAGCACGCGGGCGCCCGAATCTTCAAGAATATATCTGACCTGTTCGACGGCCTGCGTCGTATAAATCGGCACATTGACGGCGCCGAGACTGAGTATCGCCAGATCAACGACCGACCAATCAGGACGGTTTTCGGAAAGCAGCGCCACACGATCGCCCTTTTTTATGCCGAGCTCGTCGAGCCCCAGCGCGACGGCGCGCACGCGACGCATGAAATCCTCGCCCGGAATGTGCAGCCATTCGCCGTTATGCTTGAGGTTGACGGCATCCGGTTTGCGATAGTTGCGCAGCGCCGTGAAGCAAAGAGCCGGGACTGATGCCTGAGCCGCGGCCGGCGTATGTGTTGTTTGAGTCATGTCTAGTAAACGAGCGTTCCGCGCAGCAGGTGTTCGGACGGATGAGAGCTTGAGCCCTTCGCCTCACGCCCTCTGTTCAGTATTTCGCGAGTATTTCTCGTTCATCCGTTTTTTCGAGGCGTTCGGCAAAGTAGGCGACCGTTCGCGTGAGCCCTTCGCGCAAAGGGATGGTTGGCTCCCAGCCCAGTAGTTGCCGCGCCCGCGTAATGTCCGGCTTTCTCTGCCGGGGATCATCCTTCGGCAACGGGCAGTAGCGTATCCTCACCTCGCGGCCACACGCACGCGCGACCTCATCAGCGAGCTCACGCATCGTGAACTCGCCCGGATTCCCCAGATTCACCGGTTCATGCAGGCCCTCCCGATTCATCAACCGGATGAAACCCTCGACCAGCTCATCGACATAGCAGAAAGAGCGCGTCTGCGTGCCGGCGCCATAGATCGTCAACTCCTCGCCGGTGAGGGCCTGCATGATGAAGTTGGAGACGACCCGACCGTCGTTTTCCAGCATCCGCGGCCCGTAGGTATTGAAGATGCGCGCGATGCGCGTATCAACGCCGTTCTGCCGGTGATAATCCATCATCAATGTTTCGGCGATTCGCTTTCCTTCATCGTAGCACGCGCGCAAACCTATCGGATTGACGTGGCCCCAGTATTCTTCAGGCTGCGGGTGAATTTGCGGATCGCCGTAGACTTCCGAGGTTGAAGCCTGCAGGATGCGCGCGCGCACACGCTTGGCGAGCCCGAGCATGTTGATCATGCCCATCACGCTCGTCTTCACGGTTTTGACGGGATTGTACTGGTAGTGGATCGGCGAAGCGGGACAGGCCAGATTGTAGATCTGATCCACTTCGAGCAGGATCGGCTCGATCACATCATGGCGCAGTAGTTCGAAGCGGCTTGAGCCGAGCAAATGGGCGACGTTCGCGCGTCGCCCGGTAAAGAAGTTGTCGAGGCAGATCACCTCATGACCTTCATTTAACAACCGCTCGCACAGGTGCGAGCCGATAAAGCCCGCGCCGCCAGTGACCAGTATTCTCATCGCCTTCCCCTGGGTTGATAAAACAGGTCAGACAAAATGTTACACGAACTGCTCCTGCTCTCCCACCGCTCTTTTTTATCTATCAAGATTCGTCCTGCTCTCTCGCGCGTGATTCATGCATCCATTGAGTGAGAGGATGATCCGCCATCCGCGGACGGCCGAGACCAGCAGCGCCGGAGCGATCAGATTGTCTGGGCGGTGATAGCCGAAGCCTTATCCTCGGCGCTGGACCGCCGTAGCGTCACCGCTTCGCCGGGGATACTGCCACCGCGGCGACCAGACGCGCGCCATCCCGCGCCGCCGAGTATCACCACGTCTGTCAAACCGGCCCGCGCCAACCACTCCGCGACCTCGGCACGGCTGTAGCGGTTTTCAATGGGCGCGGAGAAGCGATCAAACTGATCTGTATAGAGCACGCGAAAAGAGTATTTCCGGTAATGACCGAGCGGCACGCGATCGGCAAGCGGGCGCGTCGCCGAAAATCGCGCGAGCGCACGCGACGGCAAGATGAACGCCAGTTGGAACCCGACGGCGATCGTCCATGACACGCGCTGCAACAAAGCGTGCGGCAGCCGCGTCGTGAAGCGACGCACCTGTGTGACGGCCTTCAGCAGGCTGCGTCGCCACGCCGCTTCGCCTTCGAGGTTCCAGTAGAGATACACATTGATGAACTCGCCGGCGCGCAGCAACAAAAGCAGCGTCCGAAACCCCCTCTCCGGATCGGGCAGATGATGCAGGACGCCGAGGCTGTAGACGAAATCAAAAGAGCCGGGCGGAAACGGCGGATGATATATATCAGCCTGAACAAAATGCGTATTCTGGTTCGCACGGTTGTTACGCGCCGCCACTTCTATCGCCTGGCTGAAATCCAGCGCGACGACTTCGCGCGCGCCGCTGCGCGCCATGTGAAAAGTGTGTCGCCCCGTTCCGCAACCCGCATCGAGCACGCGCTTACCGGCGAACTGCTCCGGCGTAAAGCGTTCAAAATACCACCGGAAGTTCGCTTCATAATCCGGCAGCATTTCCGAGAATGCCTGCCACTCGTAACCGAAACTGCGCGCCGTGTCGCGCTGCGCGGCGAGCGCGCGATCGGGGCTCCTCGTCTCCTCTTCCTGCGGCAGCAGTTCGCGCGGCAACCTGTCTCGATAACGGCGAAAGAATTCTTCGTGGGTCTCCCACAGCATGCTCTGAAGCCCGGGCGGGAGCAGCCGCGGGATTCCGCCGATCACTGGATAGCAGGCTCCACACGCGCATGATAAGAGGGCGCTCTCGACCTCGCCCCGATCCGCTTCCTCAAATGTCTGGCAGGAGAACATGCTGCCGCAGAGCGGACAGACGATCAACTGAAGCAGGTTCCTCTTCATTATTGCCCTAACGCGGCGGGCGCGCCCGTGCTCCGGACCTGTTTGTGAGAGTGTCCCGGTTGCGTTACCACCCGCCGCCGTTTTTTACGACGTCGTCGCCCGGAGGTGTCCACCGCCTGCTCGACGCGGCCATCAATGGTGGCGAGTCCGGCGAGCACCAGAAACAGAAGCGCATTCGCGGTGGTGTGCAGCGTAAAGTCGAAGAAGCTGTGAACGAGCACCGCGAAACATCCGGCAAGCGCCCCGATCGCGACGCCGCGACGGAATTTATCATTGGTGGAGGCGCGCGCAAACCCCATGCGAAACAACGCGATGATGAAGAACAACCCGAGCGCCGCGCCGACGATCCCGGCATCCGACAGCACTTGCAGGTAATCATTATGCGCCTGTTCGAGACGGAGAAAACCGCTGCGTGTATCGTAGCGCGTGTAAGCGACGCTGAACGCGCCGAGGCCCGTGCCGATCAGGGGATTATCGCGAATAATATTGAGCGTGACGCTCCAGAAATGCGCGCGTCCCGTGGTCGGATCTTCCATGCTGGCGGTGCCGAGAAGGCGATTTAATGATTCCTCGCCGCCGAAAAACAGCACGCCCACGACGAGCGCGATGACCAGACCGAAGGCGAGCGCGACGCGCACCACCGCAGCGCGTATCCGCCGTGGTCTTTTTTCCTCTTCGTTTTCCGCTTCCTTCTCGCCCTTTCGCCTGACCCCCGAGACGACGACGAGAAAAACAAGCTCGGCGCCAAGGCTCAGCATTCCGCCGCGCGAATCGGTGATGATCAGCGCAATACCCATCAGCGCAGCCGCAAAGGCGTAGAGCAGGCGTTGGTTGATATCAACCGCTCCGGAGAAGAGCACGCCGAGCGGCAGCGCCAGTGTCAACTCCATATAACCGGCGAAATGGTGACGGTTGACATACGGCCCAAACGGCACGCTCTGTGTCGCCTCGCGTACTCCGTAAATCTTCACCGGATCGATAAATTTCTGCATCAGGCCGAAGACGGCGAGCAGAAAGCCGAAGACGATAATCGTGCGCACCAGCAGTCGGAGGCGGCGCGGGCTGTCGGTGAAAGCGAGCGCAGCGGCGAAATAAATGAACAGGGACAGGATTTGCATCAACACAAATCGAGTGGTATACGGGTCGAGCGTCAGGCGCTGGAGAGGTTCAACGGTCAGACCGCTTTCCGCCGCGCCGCCAGACAGAAGCAGCTGAAATAATCCCAGTATGAGCAGACCGATAAGAGGCAGTTGTAAAACATTGCGGCTGATGCGCAGGGCACGACTACGCCAGGCGTCCACCATCCAGAGCACAAGGACGAGGCCCGCGCCCACCTGGAAGATAGCCAGCGACCAGCTATGCACGGTGCCGAAGGCGAGCGTCGAGAGCACTATCGCCAGGCACAGCGTCAGCATGATGAAGCGGCTCGCCAGCGTCCGCTCGGGATTAACGAGTGCCTGAGGTGCTGGGGCTGTTTCTTGCAGCGATGTCTCGGCCCCGGGCACCTGAACCGCCACCGCCACTGATCCGTTGGAGATCGAAGTCGTCATACCAAATCTTTCCGAAGAGCGGGCACACCGCGTCGTAGCACGGGGCGCGACTGAGTCGCACCGTGATCGCCTGCGTCTGTGCCGAAGTAGTAAAATCAAGTGTCACTTGCTGCCAGTCATTCGTGCCGTTGGGCAGTTGGCCTGAACCCACCTGCATGCGGCCCGGATCGCCGGCATCTTCAACACTCGTCGCAAGGGTGCTGGGGCCACTCAATTCTTCCGTGCGCACGTAGTATGAGAGGCGATATCGCGTACTGGGTTCGACCACAATGAACTGCGAGATATTATTGAATTCGAGGGCCGTTGGCGCATTAAAGGCGAGCCGCAGGCTGCGGTTGCCGCTGTGGCGAGTGCGCGGGTCGATATTAATCTGCGATTGCGCCACCGGAGTGACCTGCCAGCTGAACAGCTCTTTGCCGGCGGGGCCGATATCTTCTTCGAAACCGCCGTTCAAGAGGCGAGCAATCGAGGTCTCCGCCGCGCCGCCGGGCGCGATCTCGCGGCGCACTTCGAGCATCGTGTGATAAAGTTTGGCGCCAAAGAGTTGTTTCGCCAGTTTATCGCCCGTCGCGCGCTGTTCCATTTTTTCGGCGCTGCTCAGGTTGCCCCATACTCCCAGCGCGATGTCGAGGCGACCGACATTCATCAGGTAATCCGCCAGTTGGGCGCGAGCAGTGGCCGAATCTCCGACCGTTGAGATGACGGTCGGGACATCCGCGTCGTAGACACGCCACGCCAGATTGAAGACCTGCGGGCGCAAGGTCGGATCGGCATCAGCGGCGTGCCGCAACTCGGCGAAGGCATCATCCCAGCGCCCTTCTCGCAGCAGCATATTGCCCAGATGCCAGCGCGGCAGCGCATAATGTGGAGCGAGTTCGATGGCGCGGCGCAACGCTCGCTCGCCGCCCGCCGTGTCGCCTGTCTGTCCCCGCACGCGTCCCAGTTCCATCCACAGACGATAGTCGTTCGGCGAAAGGCTCACGGCCTTCTCATACCGCTGTAACGCCTCCTCCAGTTCTTCGACCTCGAAGGTCTTTTTGCCGTGAACGGCGAGCGCGAACTGCGCTTGCGGGTCATCCGGGGCGAGCCGTGCGGCGACGCGCGCCGTTTCGATATCGGGCGGACGCTGCGCCATCGTATTGCCGATACACCAGCGCACCCCGAACCACACGCCCACCGCCGCCAGCGCCACGGGTACGACGAGCAGGACGCGCCGCCACGGCGCGCTCATGTTGATGAATTTGAGTTGGTCGGATGTTGATTGTGCCACAGCGGAATTTTTAGCGATCGAAGATTAAAACAGGCTGCCCCCTCGACCGTTCAGTTAAAAGTCGTCACTCAACTGTTCGATCTGAATTCGCATACGCTTCAGGATGACATGCGCTTCCTCGCAATCGTGCAGGATTTGGGCGACGCGCTCTTCGGAGAACTTCGAACTGGAGATCATCACCTCCGTGATCTGCTGTTCTTTGCAAATATTACGAAGATTACCGTTGCCGCCGAAGACGCGTAATCCGTGAATAAATTTCCCATTTTTCAGCGGGTCATCGTCCACGAATCCGACCGGCGTATACTGCAGCTCTTGATTATTGAGCATCTCTCGCAAGAGGAGTTCCCCGGCGTCGCCCGCGCCGTAGATCAGTACGCGCCGCCCGTCCGAAGGCGCCGAGACGGGCAAAAGTTGCCGGAACAGACGAAAAGCGACGCGGCTCCCCGCCAGCATCATGAAGAGGATCATCGCATCGAGCATGAAGACGGCGCGCGAGAAACCCTCGAAGCGAAACGCAAATAAAACGGCGACCACACTGGCCACCGTCCCGAGGAGCACGGCCTTGGCGAAGACGACCAGGTTATCCACGCTGATATAGCGCCAGATTCCCCGGTAAACGCCCGCCACCAGAAACGCCGCCATTTTCATCGACACCAGCACCGGCACCGTCCTGATGAATAACTGCCAGTTGCCGCTCTCCGCCATCGAGCCAAACAGCAATGTGTACGCGGCATAGTATGCCAGAATGATCAGCACGACATCGAGCAGCACCTCGAAGATACGGCGCTTATAGGAGAGGTCGATCAGGAAGGCGACGAGCGGCGTATCGCGCGCCGCCTGGATCTCCTCTTCATCGTAAACCTTGACGCCCGCGAGATAGACGCCGGCCAGCGTCAGGATCACTGTAAAACCGAGGATCACCGCGAGACTGACGTCAAAATCCAACCGTCGCACGAGGAGCGCGAGCAGGCCCGAAAGGGTCGCAAAGCCATAGAGCATCAACACGGCGCGGCGCTCCGAGAGGCCGAGCGCGACGAGGCGGTGCGAGGTATGATCGCGCCCTCCCTGCGAAGCGGCGCGGCCGGCGAGCTTGCGCAGGACCGTCACGAAGGTCGTATCGAAGATCGGGATCACTAGAATCAGGACCGGCACGATCAGCACGATCAGAAAACTGCGCGAACGCCCGCCGGCCGCGCTCATTAATCCCGCGCCGGCGAGAAAGAAGCCGATAAACATCGAGCCACAGTCGCCCATGAAGATCGAGGCCGGGTTCGAGTTGTAGACAAGGAATCCGAGGAGCGCGGCGGCGAACATGCCGAGCATCAGGGCTTCCGTCAGCTGCCCGTTGGCGATGAAGCTGAGCGCGATGAAAAAAGCGGCGATCGCCGCCACGCCCGCCGCCAGTCCGTCCATATTGTCAAGCAGGTTGATGGCGTTGCTGATGCCGACGAGCCAGAAGATCGTAATCGCCATGTTCAGCGAGGCCGATCCCGTCCAGGGCAGACTGAGGCCGAAATAAATCACCAGTGATGCGCCCATCACCTGCCCGATCAGTTTCTGATACGGTTTGATGTGCAGCAAATCATCCACCAGCCCGACCGCAAAGAGGAAAGAACTCGTTACTATCACGACCCATCCGTGCGGCGTATGCGGCACAAAGATGAGATAAGTAATAATGACCGTCAGGAAGATCGCCGCCCCGCCCAGCATCGCCGTCGGCTTTTTGTGCCAGCGATCCGCTTTGGGGCGCGCCACCGCGCCGAAGCGGCGCGCCAGAGAGCGCACCACGGGCGTCAGGATAAGCGCGAGCGCAAACGCTACCGCCAGCGCGATCAGATCGTGTGGGTCAAATGGCATGACTGGACGCAATTCATCGAATCGTAAGCTAGAAAAGCTATTCGATGTGGCGTGATAAATCAAGCGTGGCGGGAGGCCGGGAGAGGGAGGTCGGTCGCCTCGGCCTGCTGCCCACCACTATAGTAAGCGATAACTTTTTGCAGAATTCCGTCGAGTTTCATCTCCGGACGAAAGCCGACGAGCGCGCCGATCTTCGAGATATCAGGGACGCGCCGCGGCATATCTTCAAAGCCTTCCTCGTAGGCTTCGTCGTACGGCATAAAGACGATCTCCGAGCTGGAATTCGTCAATCGCTTGACCCGCTCGGCAAGTTCCAGGATCGTCACCTCTTCATTCGAGCCGATATTGAAAACCTGCCCGACGGCCGCCGGATTATCCATCACTTTGACGAGCGCGCCGACCACATCGCCCACATACCCAAAACACCGCGTCTGCTCGCCCGTGCCGTAGACGGTGATCGGGCGCCCCGCAAGCGCCTGCTTGACGAAGGTCGGGATAACCATCCCGTATTGTCCCGTCTGGCGCGGCCCGACCGTGTTAAAGAGACGCACGATGATCGTCGGCAGCTTCTTTTCGCGCCAGTAGGCGAGCGCCAGGAATTCGTCGAGCGCCTTCGAGCAGGCATAGCTCCACCGTCCCTTGGTGGTCGCCCCCATCACCAGATTACCGTCTTCGCGGAATGGCACCTGATCGCTCAAACCGTAGACCTCGGAGGTCGAAGCGATGAGCACCTTCTTCTTCTTCTTGTTGGCCTGGGCGAGCACGACTTCGGTGCCGCGCACGTTCGTTTCGATCGTCCGCACCGGACTTTCCACGATCAATTTGACGCCGACGGCCGCCGCCAGATGGAAAACGACATCGCACTGATCAACGAGTTCGGCGACCACCGGCTGGTTGTGAACGCTGTCGATCGTGTAATGAAAACGCTGATGCTTTTTTAAATGCTGGATGTTCTCGATGCTGCCCGTGGAAAGGTCATCTATGACATAGACCTCGTCACCACGCTCCAGACACAAATCGCTGAGGTGCGACCCGATGAAGCCCGCCCCTCCCGTAATGAAAACCTTCATTTTTGTTCCCTTCTAAGCCTTAGCGCCACTATAACGCGGCACTCCCGCTCCCTGTTCAAGAGCCGCCCTGCGAATCGCCTGTCTCCATCAGACCGGGGCGTCTTTGATCGTGTTCGCCACTTCGGCCGAGCGGGTGGCGCTTATTGAAGCGGGCGATTCTTTCCGGGTACCTCTTGATAAGCATAGCGTAAACTTCCGCGATCTGCGCGACCATCGTCTCGGCGCGAAAGGCCGGATCGACACGGCGGCGCCCGGCCTCGCCCATGCGCGCGCACAGCGCCGCGTCATCGAGCAGGCGACAGACCGCCTCCGCCAGCCCCGTGTCGTCGCCCGGCCGCACCAGATACCCGGTCTCTTCCGGGATGACGACCTCCGGCGCGCCATCAATATCATAAGAGACGCACGGCTTGCCCATCGCCAGGGCCTGCGGAAGAACGCGCGCCAGCCCTTCCCGCAACGAAGTGTGCACGACGACATCCATCGCGGAGATCATTTCCGGGATCCGCTCGCGCTCGATGAGGCCGGCGAAGACGAAATTGTCGAGGATGCCCGCGGCGCGCGCTCTCTGGCGCAGGTGCTCGTAGAGCACGCCATCGCCGACGAGAAAGAAACGTACCTGCGGGTGACGCGCGACGATCGCCGGCGCGGCGTCAAGCAACTGGTCGTGGCCCTTGAGCGGAAACAGGCGTGCGATCTTCCCGACCACCGGCGCGCCCTCCGGAATCCCGAATTCGCGCCTGACGGCGAGCGCGTCCGGGGCGGCGCGCAGAAACCAGTCGAGCTCCATGCCGCTGTAAATCGTCGAGAACTTTTCCGGGCGGTCGATTCCGGCGGCGATCGCCTTCTGGCTGATGATGCTTGAGACGCTGATAAAGTAGTCGGTGATGGGAGCGCAGAGTTTCTTCACGATCCGCAGGAGACGGTTGACGATCCACGGCTGGTACTCGTGAAAGACAAGGCTATGCAGCGTGTGGACGATCAAGGGAGTTTCCGCCAGTTTCGCGGCGATACGGCCGAGCACGCCCGCCTTCGACGAGTGCGTGTGGACGATGTGGTATCTCCCGCGCCGGATCAACCGGTAGAGCTTCCAGAACGCCACGAGGTCGGCCACGGGGCTGATACTGCGCCCCAGCTCCGGGATGACCACGAGCCGACAGGTCTGGCGCGCGCGCGTGAGCAATTCTCCCTCCGGGCCATTATCAATCCCGCTCGCCAGCGTCACCTCATACTCCGGCAAGCGGTCGAGTCCCTCGACCGAGAGGAGCGTATTTTCCTGCGCACCGCCAACGATCATGCGCGTGATGATATGAAGCACGCGGATGGATTCGGCATTCGACATAGCTACTGCACGACTATCTATAAATGAGCGACGACGACGTAGTCGCGATCGAGCGCGATCCACTCGTAGCGGGTGACGCCGGCCGCGGCGAGGATTTTTCGCACCCTGCCTTCCGTATAGAGAAACAGCGGGCATCCGGAGAGCCAGAATCTGACGCGGCGCACCGGCACACGCCACTCGACGGCCTTCGGAAAGCTCATGATCATCGTCTGCCCGGTCAGCTCGCGCATCCGCGCGATGATCGGCACGGGGTCCTCGATGTAGTCGAAAAAGCCGTTCGCGGTGGAGGCGTCGAAGGGGCCGTCCGTTACCACGTCGGGAAACATTCCGGCGCGGAATTCGCACCGGTCGGCGACTCCCGTGCGCGCCGCCATCTCGTTGGCGAGATCAATCATCGCCGCCGCAAAATCAACGCCGACGACGCGCGCCGCGCCGCGCTCGGCATAGGCGATGCAGTAGCGCCCGGAGCCGCACCCGACGTCGAGAATAGTTTTACCCGCGATCGGCTCCAGGCGTTCGAGATTCAATTCCAGCCGGCGCCGCACCACCCCGCGCCACACATTGTCGATGAATTTCGTGAGCGGGCCTTTGTCGTCTTCGTAGATGGCATCGAAGCGGCGCGCATCCGCATGAAAGTGGTCGCGCACCTTCTCTTCAACCGACATCGAGGACCTCCTTCATCGGAGCGAATTTGAAATCGCGGAGCAGACGCCGGAGCCGCCCTTCGGTGGCGCGCAGATTCCAGTAGTGAGTCAGCGCGATCCGCCGCGGCAGAGGGATGCGCGGATGCTCCGGATCAATCTCCCAGGGGTGCAGGTAGAAGGTGATGGGGTGACCCAGCGCGTTGATTGATTGAAACGCGCGGCGGGTCAGGGCGTACGGGTAGATGCGGAAGTAGGCGCCGCCGGCGACCGGCAGATTGCGGCCCCACAACTGCCAGGTCGAGATGGGAAACTCGGTTATCGTCCGCTCGCCGGCCGCGATCTGGTAGGGCCACCGCGGGGCATCGGCGATGCCATAGCGATAATTCAAGACGGGAAAGATGCTCGAATCGTAGCGGATGCCGAGGTCGCCGAGCACTTCGAGAGCCCACAGCGAATCACGCGTGATCGAGAAGAAGGGCGCGCGGTGACCCAGAACTTTCTTCCCCGTCAGGTCCTCGAGGGTATGCACGGCGCGCCCCAACTCCTCACGGAAAACTTCCGGCGTCTGCTGGTAAATGAGCGTGTGGG
>JANOGZ010000535.1:0-1835 GCA_031406255.1 Pyrinomonadaceae bacterium
ACCTCTCTGCTATGGTGGGACTTCGATGCGAAGTCGAGTCGACCCGCTGGGCAGGTTGCTGCAGCGGACCGGCGCCCTGTCGGAGGCGGATCTCGCGGATGTCCTGGACACTTCGCTAATCATGATTCAGTTTGCTTCATAAGAACTTGAATGTTCTCAGAATCTCCTCAAACGTCGCCGCGCTCCTTTCTTGTGTGGATCCCTTATTTACAGCGTGGCTTCTTATTTCCCATATATCTGCACCCTTTCGAACGTAAACGCCAATATCATAGTCAGGTGGAAGCCGCATCCCTCCATCATAATCGAGCGACGTGCTTGTCTGCCGCCCATATTCATGTAGGAACTTCACGGCCGGGTAACCATCAACTTCGAGGTTTACAATCTTCGTGTATGTCGCGCTTCCAAACCCGGTCCCTTTATAGATTGTGCCTGCTTTAGCCCACCTGAATGTGTTGTAATATTCGATTGCACTATTCGCGTAATATGTATTTCCAAGAGCGGTGTTGGCGACCTGAATGTTAATTGTCTCGTCAATTTGCATCGGACTGTCTCTTAGAGACACGCCATCAGGAGAATCCTGCACCGTTAGTGGTGCTGAGTATTTGAAAGAAAATTCCAATTTCGGATGCTTGTAAATATACTGACCATTCAGCTTATTAGATGCGACTGGTGTATACGAAAAGATAGCCGCCGCCTCATTCGTCAAGCGACTCAACTCTTGTTCATCTTCACTGCCACCGTACAGGAACTCATACTCTGTTCGGTACAGATAGTAAGTCGCACACTCCGGGCATTGCTTGAGTTGCAGGTCGCCATTGCACTCCGGCACCAGGTCATTCACAACCTGAAGGCTCTTAGCAGCGGCGGGCAGGTAGGTATCCTGCTCTTCCCGGCCCCTTTTCTGGAAGCCGCGCTGGTAATCCGCCAGTTGTGAACAAATACTACAATGCTGGTAGCGTTCTTCTTCGTTTGATTGACAAGGCGTGTAGGGTTCAACCTCTCGCGCAGGCGGCACAATCCGCACGACGCGATCCGGGAACCACATCGCGAGCGCCTCCTCGGCGGTCGCGATGCCCGAGCCGTCGCCGTCCGGGGACAGATCGGGTGCTTCAATCATGATGCCGTCGGCGGCGCTGGGTATACCGGCGACGCCGTAGAGCTTGCAGCGAATGAACACAGCGCCGCTAAGATCGCGGCTATCCCAGCGTGTGTGGCGCAGGTCGCAGTCCTCGAACCTGGCTCCGCGCGTGGTCGGCGTCGGTAATCGATCGAGCGGCGCGAAGCTCGCGCCGTGAAACCGGCAGCGCAGGAACGTCGCGCCGTCAAGCTGAGCGTTGCCGAAAGTGGCGCGTTCGAGATCGGCGCGAACCACGCGGGCGCCGTGCCATCCGGTGCGGTCGAGATCAGCGCCGTCGAACGCCGTGCCTTCGACGGTCGCGTCTGCCAGCTCCGCAAGCACTAGCTGAGCGCTACCGAACGAGCCATTCTTGATCTGCGCCCCCACGAACGATGCCGACTCGAGGTAGGCTCCGACGAGGTTGACGTCGCGCAGTTCCGCCTCGTCAAACGTGGCGAACCTGAGATCGCAATCGGAGAGATCGACATCCTCAAGCTTCGCTCCGGTCAGCTCGGCGGCGGGGAACCGGAGGCCACACCCCGACGCGCCGTCGAGGATGAGGCGACCGCGCCCGCGCCGTCCCGCCGCGAGCCACTTCGCATGCGCCCTCAGCGCATCATGATCGAACTCGACCTCGCGGTTACGTGTGCGACGGCGTCCCTTACCGGCGCTCTCGAGCTTCTCGATCCGCGGCAGATCGGCGATGATCTTCTCGTGC
>JANOGZ010000537.1:0-2326 GCA_031406255.1 Pyrinomonadaceae bacterium
GAAGGGATCAAAGGCGAGCGCCACGCGCGGCCCGAAGTTATTGCGGTCACGCACGATCCGTTCATTCTCATAGCGCATTCCGAAGCTGAGCGTCAGATTGGAGCGCAGGCGCCATTCATCCTGCACGAAGATGCCCACATAAGTATTTCGCTGAAGGGATTGTGTCAGGAAATTCTGCCGGAAGCGGCTCGGTTCGCCGGCGAGAAAATCGCCGTAGCTTGAGAAGCTGAAGGTGCCGGAAGCATCTGTCAGATCAGTGAAGGCGGATCGTATACTGTGCACGTCGCCGCCGAACTTCAGCGAATGTGCGCCGCGCAGATACGTGAAAGTATCCTGTAACTGAAAGCGACTCTCACGTCGATCGCTCGCGCCGCTGGTTGAAGAACCGGCGATGAGCGTGCCGGTGCGTCTGGCCGGATCGCCCGCTTCTAACGAATCCCGCAGGCTGATCAAAACGACAGGGCCCGCTTTGCCTTGCGCTTCAATCGCGGGTCGCAGGCGCGAATACTGGACGCGCGCCTGATTGACCATCGACTGCGAGAAAACATAATTGTCGGAGTAGGACACGGCATCAGTACCGCGCGTGCGCGCTTGCAGCGCCTGTGCGAGACGATTACCCCCGCCAAACTGCCGCAGGTTACCGCTCCGACCCTTTTGCAGGAGAAACGCGCCGTTGTGCAGCTCGGTAAACTTATGATCCACGCGCGTCGTGAAGTTGGAATTTTTATCGGGCGTGCTGACCCGCGAGATGAAAGGCGCGACCTCCGCTGCCGGTCGCGCCGAACCGACCGATTCGACACGACGGCCGGCGAGCGTGGTCGGCGCGGGCAACGAAAACAACCCGCTTTGCGCAACCGGCACGAGCGTGTCGATGTGCGCGCTATCGAGCACCCTATCGTATTCGTAAGAAGTGAAGAAAAAGGTTCGCCCCCGCCCGTCATAACCGATCGGCCCGAAGATGTTTGGTGTGAGGCGAACCGGGCCGCTCAGGGTAAATCCCGGGGTGTGCTGCTGCACTGGCAGGCGCGGCAGTCCGCGCGCGTTGTTATTGAAAGTATTAGCGTTCAATGATTCGTCGCGGAAGAAATAGAACGCCCGCCCGCGAAAATCTCGCGATCCGCCGCGCGTGCGGATGTTGACGCGCCCGCCCGCCGCCCGTCCGTATTCGGCCGCGAATTGATTGGTAATGACCTGGACCTCCTGGACGGCTTCGAGTGAGGGTTGAAACCGCTCGCGCGCCGCGCGATCGTCGTTGTTATCAAGCCCGTCAATCGTGATGTTATTCGAGAAGGCCGCGCCGCCGGAGAGCGCGAAGGCCCCGGCTTCTTCGGGCGTCCGGGCGCTGGCCGATGGGTCGCGGTCTTCGGCGAGGTCGCGCGTCGAAAGCGCCTCTTCGGTGACGCCGCCCAGCGTAAAAATCAGGTCGAGCGGCGCGCGCGATGCGGCGGGTAGCGACTCGACTTCTTCCAACGTGATGGTGCCCCCGACCACTGTCCGCGTCGTATCAATAAAGGGCGCATCCGCTTCGCCGACGACCGCTTGCTCGGCGACTACTCCGGCTGGATATAAGGTGAAATCGATCTGTATGTTCTGGCCCGCGACCGTTATGAGATTCGTTTTCTCGGCCGCGGCGAATCCCGCGGATGAAGCCCGCAGGGTATACGCGCCGGGGGCGAGTTCGATGATCCGGTAGCGGCCTTGTTCATCGGTGGTCGCGGCGCGCTCGACGCCGGTAGAAGTAATCACGGCCCGGACGCTTGCGCCCGGCAGCGCCGCTCCGTTCTGGTCGACGATTCGCCCGCTGATCGTCACATCATCGAGGTCTTGTGCGGGGCAGTGCGGCGCAGGGTAAGCCCAGCCGATCGCGATCACACACTGACAGGTAAACAGGGTAAGGACGCGCACTAGTGAAGGATGGGAAGTCATGACTTTTCGCTCTCCAACGGGGTGAGACCGCCGGCCATATATGCGCGCGCGGCTTTGCAGGCCACCGATCGCACAACGACCGCGAGACGATTAGTGAGAAGCTATCGCTTCTGCCTTTTTATGGTTGTTCGATGATCCGGCGCCGCTTTCGAAAGATGGGGCGTGAGGCGTGCGGAAGCGACCCGGTAAATCCCAAACAGGGCCCGCACTCTACCATCAAGCGCGTCAAGAAAACAAGAGGGTTTATTAGCGGGGTTGACAAGTTCCGCTTTGATGACTCGTGCGAGCTCTTGGACCCAGGAGAGAAACGAACTGTGGAACTCGCTCGGCTTGATAAGCATAAACACGCGCCGAAATGTGTCGTGACGGGGAATCCCATTCGGCAACTCTAAAAATCGGC
>JANOGZ010000540.1:0-1596 GCA_031406255.1 Pyrinomonadaceae bacterium
TTGCATCTCCGTTTTTATCACTGGTCAACGCCGCAAACGTACCCCACAGACCGCAAATAAGAGGCAGAATCAGAATAAGACCGCAACTAAACAGGCCGCGTCCTTTGTAATCGTCGCGTCTGTGTTCGCTCACAAGTTTTCGGGTGTGTCAAGAGCTTTGTGTAAGTGATCGTCACTAGAGGGCAGGCATCCTGTCCTCAAAGAGAATCGCGAAGCGATTCAGAGCCGCCTTCCATTGCTTGATCGGCATCGTCCATTTCCGGCTGATATTCTGCAACGCCAGGTAGAGCAACTTCAGCACTGCCTCATCCGTTGGGAACGAGCCGCGATTCTTAATGATCTTCCGCAAACTCATATTCACCGATTCAATCGCATTGGTCGTGTAGATGACCTTGCGAATGTCCTCAGGATACGCGAAGAACGGGGTCACTCGCTCCCAGTTTGCGCGCCACGATTTGCTGATCGTCGGGAACTGAGAGTCCCACTTCTCAGCAAACTCCGAAAGCTTCAACTCAGCTTCTTCGCGCGTCGGGGCGCGGTAGATGTGCTGTAAGTCTAAAGCTACTTCCTTGCGCTGCTTCCATCCAACATAGTTTAGAGAATGCCGCACCAGATGTACGATGCACAGTTGCACTTGCGCTTCGGGGAAGACCGTCTCGATAGCTTCGGGAAAGCCCTTGAGTCCATCAACGCAAGCGATGAAGATGTCTGCGACTCCGCGATTCTTCAACTCAGTGACGATCTGGAGCCAGAACTTCGCCCCTTCTGTTTGCGCCACCCATAAGCCGAGAACCTCCTTTGTCCCGGCGAGATTGATGCCGATGGCGAGGTAGATGGCCAGGTTTGCGAATGTGCGCCCCGTCGCGCACTTTGACTTGCAATGCATCAAGGTACAGGATCGGGTAGAGCGCATCCAACGGGCGGTTCTGCCAGACTTTGACCTCTTCGATGACCGCATCTGTAACAGAAGAGATCAGAGCGGGTGAGACTTCGACCTGGTATATCTCCTCCAAATGGCTCTGAATCTCGCGCGTCGTCATGCCGCGCGCGTAGAGCGAGAGAATCTTGTCATCGAAGCCGGAAAAACGGGTCTGCCCTTTCGGAACAATCTGCGGCTCAAAACTGGAGTCGCGGTCACGCGGCACGTCAATCGGGAGATTGCCAAACTCGCCCTTGAGCGTCTTCTTGGACTTCCCGTTTCTGGAGTTGCCGGAGTTATCACCGGCAGCCGAGTGCTTTTCGTAGCCGAGATGCGCGGTCAGTTCGGCTTGCATGGCTCGTTCCAGCACTGCTTTAGTTAGTTGTTTGAGCAGGCCATCCTCGCCCAGAATCTCTTCGGGCGTCTTGTAGTCTTTCAGTAGATTGTCAATCAGCTTGATATCGATGGGCATTGAGACTCCTTTAGTAGTAAGAGTTTAGTCTAAACGATCACTTACACAAAATCTTTTACACCCTCGCAGCAGCCGTAAAACAACCGCTTGCACCTGACCGCCCGACAGCGTGGTTCTCATGTAAAATTCTCCGGTCAGGCTGAAGGCTGTTCGCGGGCGGCAGGTGAAGCGGGGCATTAGGCGTTTGCTTGTAAACTTCGGTCTA
>JANOGZ010000544.1:0-3264 GCA_031406255.1 Pyrinomonadaceae bacterium
AACGCCGGGCACCGCTTGGCCACCGCCTGGTATTGCTCCTGGGTCACCACGAAGGTGCCGACTCAGAAGTTATCCGCGTTTGCCAGACCATGGTGCGCTTCCCACGATGAAGCGCGACGCATTCTCCACTTACTTTGGTGCCTAACGGTGCGGGACCAAAGAAATTGGTTTTTGATTCGATTGTGGTAGTGCCGAGGCCCTCCCGAAGGTTGATGACAGTTGCACATGCGCCGAGAGTGTCCGCAAACGCCATGATTGCGCCACCGTGTAATATTGTCGGTGTCGTACACAGATCCTCCCGAACGAGCATCTCCGCGACTACTCGCTCAGGTGTCGCGCTGAGGAACCGGATGCCGAGCAACTTGGAGAAAGGAGGTATTCTTTCCTGCAGGATGGAAACTATGTCCATATTTTCCTTCATAATTTGGCCCTTGATTGATGTGACCGCACAGTGTCGTGCTTTAACACCACTGCCGTTCCGGGGTTGTCCCGCCTGACGCCCGAATTGAGCCGCCCGTAGACAATGAAACAAACGAATGAAAAGCAGGCTATTTCCGGCTTCCGGTGAAAGTTAAGGGGCGCTTGGTATCCTAATTCCCGCGCGTGGCGACGGGCTCGTGTTCAGGGGCCATGGTGGTTAGCTCGGCCATCACCATCCGCTCGCCCGTTTCAGCGCAACACTCGTCCTCGGTCAGCGATTCAGTAGTGCCGTAGCCTGCGCGCGGTAGATAGAAGGAGACAAGAAGCGCCAGGCCTGCGAGCACCGTTCCTACCCAGAAGACATTGTGAATCGCGTTAGCCATCGCTCCTCGAAGCACGTCGAGCACGCCCGGAGGCAAAGCATCACGTGCCTGTGGGTCGATCAGCGCATTGGGGTTCGCGGAAAGCTCTGCCGCGCGTTCAGGGCTTAGCACGCTATTACCATTCCGCGCAGCTTCGCTTAACTGCGAGGCGAGACCGGCCGAAAGGACAGCGCCCATCACGGCGACACCGACTGCGCCACCGATCGAACGCGAAAATTGGTTGAGCGAAGTCGCGATCCCGAGTTGGGTACGCGGCACGGACTGTTGCACCGCGATGAGCAGGGTCAGCATCGTCAGTCCGAGTCCCGCGCCGATCAGGCTTAAATCAGTATAGAGCCATATCCGCGCCGCCTCTCTCTGATATGTTGAAAGAAGTATGAATCCGAGCGTCAGCAAGGCGAACCCCGTGATGCATGTCGGACGATACCCAACCCTGAGGAGCAATCGTCCGCCGACGACTGACATCCCGACCCAGCTCAGCATCAGCGGCGTCAGCAGCGAGCCCGCTTCCGTCGCCGTTGCCCCCAGCGCGCCCTGCGCGAAGAGCGGGACGAAGGAGATCGCACCGAACATCCCCACCCCGGCCAGGAACCCGGCGATCACGGAAACCGTCACCACTCGATTGCGGAACAGCTTGAAAGGGAGGAGGGGATCTGCGGCGCGCCTTTCGACCCATACGAAAAGAGCGGTAAGCGTCGCCGCTCCGGCGAAGAGCGCGAGGTTTCGCGGCGCCAGAAGCGTCGTGAGGCTTGTCCCGCCTTCGACGAGTGCCACCATCAGAAGCGTAATCGCCGCCATCAGCAGGGCGGCGCCCGCGTAATCAATCGAGGGGCGTTGCGTGCGCTTCGGCTCTTTCAGAGCGAGTCCAATAATCAGCGCCGCCATCAGCCCGACGGGGAGATTGATGTAGAAGACCCAGCGCCATGACAATCGGTCCGTGATAAACCCGCCCACGACCGGTCCGATGACGCTGGCAAAACCCCACACGCCGCTGAAGTACGCTTGCATCTTCGCGCGCTCGGTGACCGTAAAGATGTCCCCGATGATCGTCATGCCGAGCGGCACGAGCGCTCCCGCCCCCAGCCCTTGGATCGCGCGAAAGACGATCAACTGCGCCATCGAGTTGGACATTCCCGAGAGAATTGAGCCGAGCAGAAAGATGGCGATTCCGATTTGATAAAACAGTCTCCGCCCGTAAAGGTCGGAGAGTTTGCCCCAGACAGGCACCGTCACGGTAGATGTGATCAAATAAGCCGAAAAGACCCAACTGTAATGATTCAACCCGCCGAGCGCCGCGATGACAGTGGGCATCGCGGTGCCGACCACGGTCGCCTCAAGCGCGGCGAGAAACATTCCCGTCATGACGCCCGCCGTTACCGCCCAGCGGCGACGCGCAGACATGCTGAGTGACGGAGTAGTTACATCTGCCACACCGACCCCCGCTTGTTCTTCCATTCTTCTTCAACCTTATGGTTTTGTGATATCAGGCCGCGGTCACGGATTACACCGTTCGATCTCGGCAGCCCGGGCAATGATGTAAATTAGTGATCGACTGACGCCCCCTTTAAGCCGCTTCGCCCAGGAGGTCTGAATCTTAGGCCACTCCGACGCAGGAATCATCCCCCTCTCAACTGTTTCAAATCCTGCCGCCCTGTAATTAGGAACAAGAATAGAATCCATATACGCCATGGATATGGGCTCTATCCCGAGGCGTTCCATCTCGGAGCGGTCCCGGCCAGGATCGAGTCCGATGACCACTTCCAGTAACGCCTCGGATGAACAGACCCGTCGAAGATTCTGTAGCACTACGTTGTCTCCCGTCGCCACGGCTCGGAGCAGGCTGCCCCAGGGGAAATGAACATGTACTTCGTCAGCTATTCCGTCTAGTTCAGAAGGGAGGTCTTCGACAGCGGACTGTATGAATAGGACGTTCGGCGAACCCCCTTTCGCTGGCTTTCTATGAATCTTCTCGGATATTTTCTCCAGCGGGCGAGGGTTCGCGTCTATCCCGATATAGAATTTCTTCGGGTTCTGACGAGCGCACTGGTATACAAAGAGACCGTCTCCGGTCCCGATGTCGATAATCACTCCCTCGCCGGTAGGGAGCAATAAGTTCCTGGAAGGCGTGTCTATCGAGTTATCAGAAAGTGCTACCACGAATTACCTTTAGCATGAGCCACGATCCTTTCTATGAGACCAATATACTACGATCTCATGTCTCAGCAACAAGCCGATACGTTGCTTACGTTAATCTCTCGTCTCCCGTCACCGCTCCTGACGCGCGCGCGTCAGCCGCGCGCCGAAGGCGTTGGTGCTGACAGATTAGCTCATAGCGCGTCGGCCGCGCACCACATCGTGAGACGCGGCGGCACGGTTCCGGTACACACCGGAGCGGGTTGTCAGATGCTTCCTTTCCGCACCGCATCGACCATCGCCTGTTTTGACTCCCTCGCAAACCGCC